>JBIQML010000275.1:0-6403 GCA_044463405.1 Nakamurella lactea
GGTGCTGGCGGCCGCCTGCGTGCTCCCGCTCGCGGTGCGCCGCCGCTTCCCGCTGGCCGCATTCTGTTCGGTGCTCGGCCTGACGGTGGCGTTCCACGCCCTGTACGACACCGGCGTCAGCCCGGACGGCACCGCGATGTTCACCTTCGCCGCCTGCCTGCTCGGCGGCTACAGCGCGGCCCGCTACAGCCCGTTCCGCTCCGCCGCGCTAGTGAGCATCGCCGCGGCCGTGGTGGTCGTGTCGGCGCTGTACGAGGCCAACGTGCCGGCCATCGCCCCGGCGTACGTCCCGCTGTTCGTGACCTTCGGGATTGCGTTGGCGGCCAACGCGATCCACGGCTGGCGGCAGCGGCTGCGGGCTGTCGAGGCCGACCGCCGGAACGCCACCGAGCGGGCCGTGGAGCGGGAGCGCGCCCGCATCGCACGCGAGCTGCACGACGTGGTGACCCACCATGTGAGCGTGATGGTCATCCAGGTCGGTGCCGCCCGGATGGTCCTGGAGACGGATCCGCAACGCGCCGTGCGGGTGCTGCGGTCGGTGGAGGCCAGCGGGCGGGAGGCGATGGGCGAGTTGCGGGACGTGATGGGCCTTCTCGCGCCATCGGACTCCGGTGAGCCGGCGGCCGAGCCGGGCGCCGACCTGTCCCCGCAACCCGGCCTGGGCCAGCTCCAGCCGCTGATCGACCGGATGCGCCTCGGCGGGCTGCGGGTGGACCTCGCCGTCGACGGCGAGCCGAGCCCGCTGCCGGCCGGTGCGGACCTGGCCGCCTACCGTGTGGTCCAGGAGGCGCTGACCAACACCATGAAGCACGCCAAGGGGGCGCGCACCCGGGTCACCGTGACCTACCGCGACCAGGACGTGCTGCTGGAGGTGGTGGACAGCGGCGGAACCCCGGGCGTGGCCGCCACTTCCGGCGGTGGCCACGGCCTGATCGGGCTGCGGGAGCGGCTGGCGGTCTACGGCGGCACCCTGCGGGCGGGGCCGGACGCCGGTGACGGGTTCCGGGTGCTGGCCACGATCCCGGCAGGTGTGTCGTGACCGAACAAGTCCGGGCGGTGATCGCCGACGATCAGGCGCTGGTGCGCACCGGCTTCTCCATGATCCTGCAGGCCGGCGGGATCGACGTGGTCGGCGAGGCCGGAAACGGCCGAGAGGCCATCGACACCGTCCGACGGACCGTGCCGGACGTGGTGCTGATGGACATCCGGATGCCCGAGATGGACGGGCTGGAGGCGACCCGCCGGATCCTGGACGGCGATCGGGGCGCGCCGCGGGTGATCATCCTGACCACCTTCGACCTGGACCGCTACGTGTACGCGGCGCTGCGGGCGGGGGCCAGCGGCTTCCTGCTCAAGGACGTCAGCCCCGAGCAACTGGTCGCCGCCGTGCGGCTGGTGCGAGCCGGGGATGCGCTGCTGGCGCCGACCATCACCCGCCGCCTGGTGGAGCGCTTCGCCACGCCGGAACCCGGGCGGGAGAGCCTGCACCGCGACCTGTCCGCCTTGACGCCCCGGGAACTGGAGGTGCTGGCCGCGCTGGCCGGGGGGTTGAGCAACGCCGAGCTCGCGATCCGGTTCCAGCTCAGCGAGGCGACGGTGAAAACCCATGTGGCGCGGATCCTGTCGAAGCTGCAGTTGCGGGACCGGGCGCAGGCGGTGGTGATGGCCTACGAGAGCGGCCTGGTGAGCCCCGGCGGCGGCCGAGCCGAACGGTGACCGTTCCGCTGGCCCGCCGGCTGGGCACCGTCGACGCCGTGGTGATCGGTCTCGGCTCGATGATCGGCGCCGGGGTGTTCGCCGCGTTCGGGCCCGCCGCGCTGGCTGCCGGCAGCGGCCTGTTGATCAGCCTGGCGGTCGCCGCGGTGATCGCCTACTGCAACGCCACCGCCTCCGCGCAACTCGCCGCGGTGTATCCGACCTCCGGTGGCACCTACGTCTACGGCCGGGAGCGGCTGGGCCACTGGTGGGGCTTCACCGCCGGGTGGGGCTTCGTGGTGGGAAAGACCGCGTCCTGCGCCGCGATGGCCGTGACCGTCGGCGCCTACGCCGTTCCCGGCCCCGTGTGGGGTCAGCGACTGGTGGGAGTGGCGGCGGTGCTGCTGGTCACCGCGGTGAACTACCGCGGCATCACCAGGACCGCCCGGCTGGCCGCCATCCTGGTCACCGGCTCGCTGACCGCGCTGGCCGTGGTGATCGCCGCCTGCGCGAGCGGAACCGGTTCCGGTGCCGGCCATCTGACCGACTTCCCCGGCACCGGCGGGGCGTACGGCATCCTGCAGTCGGCCGGGCTGCTGTTCTTCGCCTTCGCGGGCTACGCCCGGATCGCCACCCTGGGCGAGGAGGTGCGCGACCCGCAACGGACCATCCCGCGGGCCATCCCGCTGGCGCTGGGCGTCACGGTCGCGGTGTACGCCGCGGTCGGCATCACCGCCTTGCTCGCCGCGGGCCCGGATGCGCTGGCGCACAGTCCTTCTCCGCTGACGACCGCCGTCGACGCCGCCGGTGCCCGGTGGGCGGCGCCGGTCGTGCGGATCGGCGCGGTGATCGCCGCGGCCGGGTCGCTGCTGGCGCTGGTGGCCGGGGTGGGGCGTACCGCGCTGGCCATGGCACGCAATCGTGACCTGCCCACCCGGCTGGCCGCCGTGCATCCACGGTTCGCGGTCCCGCACCTCGCCGAGATCGCCGTCGCCGCCGTGGTGATCGTGCTGGTGGCCACCGTCGACCTGCGCGGCGTGATCGGCTTCTCCTCCTTCGGGGTGCTGATCTACTACGGCATCGCCAATGCGTCGGCCCTGACCCAGCGGGGGCCGGACCGGCGCTGGCCCCGCTGGCTCAACGTGCTCGGGGTGCTCGGCTGCGCGGCCCTGGTGGTGACGCTGCCGGTGTGGTCGGTGGTGGCCGGGGCGGCGATGTTCGCCGTCGGGCTGGCCGGTCGATGGATAGTGACCAGGGCGGCGGCGGCGCGTCGGGGCCCGGGAAGTGACGCGGCCTAGGGGCCGGCAGCGTGACCCGGCCCGGGGTCCGGTCCGGTGACCGGGCCCCGGGCTTCGTCACCGCTATGCCGCCAGGAACTCGTCGATCTGGTTGATGGCCTGGGTCGTGCCCTCCTCGATGCCCATCTCGATCACCTGCTGCAGTCCCTCCGCGGTGTCGTACGTGCTGACGTAGGCTGCCAGCGTTCCCCCGTCGTCATCGGCCTCGAACGTGTAGACGTTGTGGGAGAGCGGCATGTCCGACGCCGGGTTGAACTCCTCGTCGGCGAAGCCGTCCTCGAAGGCGAAGGCGGTGGGCTCGTTCACGTCGGTGATCAGCCACCAGCCGGCGTGCTTGTCGCCCTCCGGCCCCGTCATGTAGTAGGTCGAGCGTGATCCCACGGTCAGCGAGTGATCGACGAAGGTCGCCGGGTAGATCGGCGGGCCCCACACCTTCTCCATCTGCCGCGGGTCGGCGTACAGTGCCCACACGCGTTCGACGGGCGCGGCGAACCGGGCGGTGATGGTCAGGGTGCGGTTGTCGATGTCCTTGGTGACGTCGATGACGGGCATGTCAGTGCTCCTCGTTCAGTAGGGTGTCGATCCGGTCGATGCGGCCGCGCCAGATCCCCTCGAGCTCCTCCAACATCGAGGCGACGGTGCGAACCGCCTGCACGTCACCACTCGCGAGCTGCTCGCGACCCTGTCTCCGCTTGGTGACAAGGCCTGCCCGCTCGAGGATCGCGACGTGCTTCTGCACTGCGGCGAAGCTCATCTCGTAGTTTGCCGCGAGTGCACTGACCGAGTGCTCCCCGGCCAGCACGCGTCGGAGGATGTCGCGCCTGGTCCGGTCGGCAAGAGCGTGGAAGAACCCGTCCGCGCGATCCTCACGCTCCTCGGTCACGAGTCCAACATACAACCAGTCGGTTGTACGTTGTCAAGGCGATGGCGGAATTCGCGGCAGGTGATGCGCTGAGGGGTGCCCGCGACACGCCCGACCGCGGGGGGAAAGGCGTTCCCGCGGGAACGCCCTTTCCACAACGTCCGAAGGCGGTCTCAGTTGGCATCCATCCGACGGCCGTGTCGCGGACCGGAGTGGTCTAGATGGATGATCAACGCATGACAGTTGTCTGGGGTATCCACAACGACGCATTGACCACCGAGTTGATCGACGGCAGCTTCGTCAGTATCGGCTGGGATAGAATTGGGGATCTAGCGGCAATCGGGCCGGACCGCGAGGCTCTGAAGGCTGCACAGAAGGAGGCCTACCCGGAATCCAAGCCGGGCGCAATCCCGGTGCAAGCCGGCACTCTGTTCCGGTTCGCGTTCGAGATGGCGATTGGGGATGTCGTCGTCGCGCCGTATCGTCCGGACAGCACGATCAACATCGGGCTGATTGCAGGTCCATACCAGCACCTCGCGAACGTGGTGGTCCATCCGCACCGGCGGGCTGTGCAGTGGAAGAAGCTAGGACTGCCGCGCTCGGTATTCACCCAGCCCGCACTGTGGGAGATCGGATCCGCAATCACGCTGTTCAGCGTGAGGAAGCACGCGGCGGAATTTCTCGCCGTTTTGAACGCGCCCAGTGACTCCGACGAGGCCGTCAGCACAGCGGTGGAAGAAGCTCAGATAGAAGCGCCCGAGGAAGCAGCCGACGAACCACGCGCATCAAGGGTCGACCGCTTCACCCGTGATTTTGTCCTGGAGCAACTGAAGTTCCCCAACGTCTCACACCGTGGTTTTGAGGAGTTCACGGCTGACCTCCTGAAGGCTCTCGGGTACCAGGCCCGGGTCACGCAGTACTCGCAGGACGGCGGGATTGATGTCATCGCTCATCGTGATCCGCTCGGCGTCGAGCCACCCCTGATCAAGGTGCAATGTAAACATCACACGGCCACTGTGTCCGGGCCAGAGGTCCAACAGCTAGTGGGAGCCCTCGCTCCAGGTGAGCTTGGCGTGTTTGTCACGTTGGGGGTGTACAGCAAGGATGCTCAGTCCATTGAGCGGCAGAAGCGGGGAGTTCGCTTGCTGAACGGGGAAGCCATCATCGAGCTTGTCCTTGCCGGATACGACAAGCTGGACGAGCGTTGGCAATCTCTGATTCCGCTGACGCCGCTGCTGGTCGTCAACGATGCCGCCCACGGCTGACACCGACACGGCAGGCACCAGTGAATCGATGAGGACGGCCAGCGGCTCTTATCAGATGCCTGCCCAGCCGGTGGCAGCGGCATACTGTGCGGATGTGTCGCCTGAGGCATGCCCGCGATGACTACGCCGACGTCGCGCGAAGACGAGCTCCGCAGGGCAGCGATGGCATGGCTGACGATCCGCACCCACGACGGCACCAACTCGATCACGTCGCAAGAGCTCCTCGACTTCCGATTCCGCGGCGAGCCGTTCCGGTTGATGGATGCCCAGGCAGGCATTCGCAAGCCACGCGGATGGTCTGCTGCCCTGTCGATCCGAACGGTGTTCACCAGGGAGGGGGCGCCGCGCCCCTACGACGACACCATCGGATCGGACGGCCTCGTGCGGTACAAGTGGCGCGGCATCGACCCGGAACAGGCCGACAACCGGGCACTGCGGGCCGCCATGCACCAGGGCGTTCCGCTGATCTGGTTCTTCGGCGTCGGCACGGCGACCTACCAGCCGATCTTTCCGGTGTACCTGGTGCGGGAGGAACCGGAATCCCATCAGTTCGCGGTCGATCCCGACGTGGCCCGCTCGCTGGTGCCGACCGGTAGCCGGCTGGAGGAGAACCTGAAGCGCTATGTGATGCGTGAGGTCAGGCATCGATTGCATCAACCGGTCTTCCGGGCGACCGTGTTGCGGGCCTACCAGAACCGATGCGCGGTATGCGCGCTGACCCATTCGGAACTGCTCGATGCGGCGCACATCGTTCCCGACCGGCTCGAGGAGGGCATCGCCTCCGTACGGAACGGCCTGGCGATGTGCAAGATCCACCACGCCGCCTTCGATTCCCGCATTCTCGGAATCCGACCGGACCGGGTGGTGCAGATCCGCCGGGACCTGCTCGAGGAGATCGACGGCCCGATGCTCAAGTACGGCCTGCAGGGCTGCCACGGGCAGTCGCTGCGTGTCGTCCCGAGGAGCCGGAGCGAACGTCCCGATCGCGAGTTGCTGGGTGCCGCCTACGAGCAGTTCCGTGCGGCGGGCTGACGTCGCCGACCAGGAGGATCAGACACTCGCGTCCTGTCGAACGGCGGGATGCCGTCACGTCCCGTCCCGGCCGCGTCACACCCGTGTCACGCCTCCCTGTTACAGGACGACCGCTGGGGTCGTCCAGGGGCTGCCGCCCCAACGCGAGCAGGGAGAGACCGATGACCACACGCACCGCCAGGACGGTCCTGGACGGGATCGTCAACGACCGGGGCAAGGACGCCGTCCTGGGCCACAAGTTGCGCATCAAC
>JBIQML010000276.1:0-6400 GCA_044463405.1 Nakamurella lactea
ACGACCGGAACGCTGGCCACGGAAGCCGCGCGCGCGGCCCTGGCGGATGCGGGCCTGCCCGCGTTGCCGTCGGTGAACGGCGGGTGGACGTCCGACGATGCCCACGGGGCCACCGTCCAACTGCTCGCGTCCATCCCCGTCACCGGGGTCGTCGCCGTCACCACCACCACCGCCCTGGGCGTGCACTCCGGGATCGTGGCCGCCGGCCGGGCCATCCCGGACGACGTCTCGCTGGTGAGCGTCCACGATGCCTGGTTCGCGCGGCATCTCAACCCGCCCCTGACCGTGGTCTCGCTTCCCATCCGCGAGGTCGGCACGCTGGGGGTCACGATGCTCCTCGAGCAGATCGACCGTCCGACCACCGGTGAGACGGTGCTCGACGAGCCCGGACCCGAACTGGTCATCCGAGGGTCGACGGCCGCGCCGCGGCGCATCGGGACTCCGTGACGAACTGGCGGGCCTGCCACGTGCCGACGAGGTCACCCGGGCGGGCTGGCCGGTGCGGCGTTGCGCGGATGCGCGCGCTACCGGCCGCTCATGCGCAGTCCCGCGCTGCCCCTCACGGGGCCTCGCGGCTGAATCGATCAACTGATTCGATTCTGTGGCCGGTGGCACGCGACCGCGTCGGTTCTTCTTCCCGCGAATCTGGGTAGCCTCCCATCAATTCCCTGTCAACGGCGTCAGCGGACCGTCATAATTCCGGCCTCCGGGCCGGGGGTCGCTGATGCCTGCAACCGTTCAGGAGCACATGACATGACCGCCGTCATCGATTCGCCCGCCGTGCACGGCACGCCGGCCCAGGACCCGGAACTGCGCGCCTGGGTCGGCGAGGTCGCCGCGTTGACCCAACCGGACGGCGTCCACTGGGCCGACGGCAGCGACGAGGAGTGGACCAGGCTCACCGACCAACTCGTCGACGCCGGCACCTTCACCCGGCTGACCGCCAAGCCCAACTCGTTCCACTGCGCCTCCGACCCGGCCGACGTCGCGCGGGTGGAGGGCCGCACCTTCATCTGCAGCACCCGCGAGCGGGACGCCGGACCGACCAACAACTGGGTGGATCCGGCGGAGATGAAGGCGACCCTGACGGACCTGTTCCGCGGCAGCATGCGCGGCCGCACCCTGTACGTGGTGCCCTACTGCATGGGCCCCTACGACGCCGAGCCGCCGATGCTGGGGGTGGAGATCACCGACTCGCCGTACGTGGTCGTCTCGATGCGCATCATGACCAGGATGGGCCGCCGCGCCCAGGACCTGATCGACGCCGGCGGCACCTGGGTCAAGGGCCTGCATTCGGTCGGGGCTCCGCTGGCCCCCGGGGAGCCGGACGTGGCCTGGCCGTGCAACGAGACCAAGTACATCAGCCACTTCCCGGAGACGCGCGAGATCTGGTCCTACGGCTCGGGATACGGCGGCAACGCGCTGCTGGGCAAGAAGTGCCACTCGCTGCGCATCGCCTCGGCCATCGCCCGCGACGAGGGCTGGCTGGCCGAGCACATGCTGATCCTCAAGCTCACCAGCCCGGCCGGCGAGACGCACTACGTGGCCGCCGCCTTCCCCAGCGCCTGCGGCAAGACCAACCTCGCCATGCTGGACCCGACCATCGAGGGCTGGACGGTGCAGACCCTCGGCGACGACATCGCCTGGATGCGATTCGGCGACGACGGCCGGCTGTACGCCACCAACCCCGAGTACGGCATGTTCGGCGTCGCACCGGGTACCGGCTACCACACCAACCCCAACGCCATGCGGGCGATCGAGCAGGGCAACGAGATCTTCACCAACGTCGCGCTGGGCACCGATGGCGAGGCTGCCGGGGACATCTGGTGGGAGGGCATGACCGAACAGCCGCCCGCGCACCTGATCGACTGGAAGGGCCGGGACTGGACGCCGACCGGGCTGGATGCCGATGGCAACGAACTGCCCAGCAACGGCGAACTGGCCGCGCACCCCAACTCCCGGTTCTGCACCCCGATGACGCAGTGCCCGATCATCGCCGACGAGTACTTCCAGCCCACGGGGGTGCCCATCTCGGCGATCCTGTTCGGTGGGCGCCGCAAGACCACGGTGCCGCTGGTGACCCAGTCCCGGGATTGGCAGCACGGGGTCTTCATGGGCGCCACCCTGTCGTCCGAGACCACCGCGGCCGCCACCGGCGCGGTCGGCGTGGTGCGCCGCGACCCGATGGCGATGCTGCCGTTCATCGGCTACAACGCCGGCGACTACCTGGCTCACTGGCTGGAGGTCGGCAAGAACGCCGACGCGTCGAAGCTACCGAAGATCTTCTACGTCAACTGGTTCCGGCGGGACGCGGACGGCGGCTTCCTGTGGCCGGGCTTCCGGGAGAACTCCCGGGTGCTCAAGTGGGTCATCGAGCGCCTGGACGGCTCGGCCCCGGCGACCGAGACGCCGATCGGGCTGGTCCCCGCTCCCGGGGCACTGGACCTGGACGGGCTGGACGTCAGCCCCGGCGCGGTGGTGGAGGCGCTCCGGGTCGATCCGGAGGAGTGGCGCGCGGAGATCCCGCTGATCGAGGAGTGGTTCGGCACGTTCGGCGACGACCTGCCGGACGGGCTGCGTGACGAGCTCGACGGGCTCAGGACCCGGCTGGGCTGATCGCGCGCGGCAGCCCGCCGGCCGGGCGCCGTTCCGGCAGGCTCGGTCAGGACGGTCGATCAGGCCGGCAGGCCGGCACGCCGGTCAGGACAGTCAGGCGGGCCGGTCAGTCGCGCTCGGCCTCGGCCTGCTCGGTGGCCTGCGATGCCAGGTCCAGCGCCCGCTCGGCGGCCTTGGCCGCCTTCTTGGCCGTGCGCTTGGCCGACCGGCGCTTGAAGATCTTGCGCAGCAGCCAGAGCGCGACCAGCCCGCCGAGCACCGGCAGCAGCCGCTTGATCACCGGTGCGCCGGCAGACTCTAGTAGGTCGATGGGTTCCGGCGACCGTGTGTAGGTGGCCGCGTGCCGCGGGCCGTCGGTCGCCGTCCCGCCCGTCCCCTCGCCGGATGCGGTGGCGGTGGCGGTCCCGCCGGCGGCGGTCTCGGCCCCGCCGCCGGACGGCGCGTCGGCGGCGCTGTCCGGAGCCGCTGCGGCGGCCGCTGCCGCCGGGACCTCGTCACCGCCGGTCTCCTCGCCGGACCCGCTGAGCTTGCCGGCCAGGCAGTCGGCGAACTGGCCCAAGATCTTGTTTCCGACCTCCACCATCACGCCCCGTCCGAACTGCGCGGGCCGTCCGGTGATCGTCAGGTCGGTCTTCATGACGACCTCGGTACGGTCCGAGGCGAGCTCGGTCGCGGTCGCGTTGACCGTCATGGACGCCGTCGACGACGACCGGGACGCGTTGCCGGAGGCCTCGATCGTCGCCCGGTGGGCCGCCTCGTCCGCCTCCACGATGCGGGCCGAGCCCTTGTAGGTGAGCTGGATCGGGCCGAGCTTGACCTTCACGGAACCGGTGTATTCCTGGCCGTCGGCGCTGGTCAGCGTCGCTCCGGGGAAGCAGGACGCCACCTGCTCCATGTCCAGCAGCGACGTCCAGGCCTGATCGATGCCGACCGGCACCTCGAATCGGTGTTCCAGCTCCATGGCAGCCTCCAACGGGTTCGGGGTTGCCACGATCCTAGGCGTGCCCGTTTCTCGGGGCCCGGGGGAGTCTGCCGAGCCGGTCGCCGATGCCGCCGGTGTTACCGGCCCAGGGTCCAGGAGGCGACCTCGCCGCCGGCGCCGGATGAGTAGGAGACCTTCGCGACGCGCGTCCCGTTCGGCAGGTCCACCGCCAGGTAGCCGGTGACGGAGTCCCCGGGGGCGACGGTGAGCCCCGCCGGCATGAGCTGCCCGGCGTCGATCTGCGAGACCCAGGCCAGCTGATGCTGCTGGTGGGCGTCGTCGGTGACGGCCAGCTCCAGGCCGGGGGCGTCCTGGTACATGGTGGTGCCGACGTTCTTGATGGTGAACTCCAGCCCGACGTAGTGGCTGCCGGCGTCCGGCGGCGGGCTGTCGGAGGCCACCGGGTCGACGATCTGCACCAGCGTCACCGTGAGCTTCGTGCCGCTGTACTCGATGCCGTTGACGGTCACCGACCGGTGCACCGGGATGGTGGCCGCGCCGGAACCTGACGATGCCGCGCTGGAACCTGACGACGTCGCGCCGGAACCTGACGATGCCGCGCCGGAACCTGACGACATCGCGCCCGGACCTGACGACGTCGCGCCGGGATGCGGCGACCACGTGCCCGCGGAGGTGATGCCCGGGGGTCCGGCCGCCCGCTCGGCCGTCCCGGACACCGGCCCCGTGCAGCCGGCCAGCAGCACCGTCGGCACCAGCATCAGCGCCACCAGGAACGCCGCCATCGTGCCTGCTGGCGACACCCGCCGTCGCGCCATCGCGTCACCACCTCGTCGGTCCGCCTGGAAGGCTAGGACCGGCGCGGCCGGGACGGGCCGGAATGGACAAACTCCACCCATCCGGCGCACCGCCCGCTTCGTGCGTTCCAACCATCGGGCGCCCGACAGTCGGGGCCCCGGGACGTCGTGCTCCGGGGCGTTTCGTGTCAGGATCGTCATCAAGAGCCGCGCCGGCACGATCTGTGGTCGCGTCTCGAGCGTTGATCGGCGCACGGCCGATGAGTGCGCAACCGTCACCGCCGACGGACCGTCCGGACGCACCGCGTCCTCGGGCCGCCGGTGTGCCACGGATCTCGGCGATCCCGGGACCGGGCGAGGAGCGAAGGAGTCTGGATAGATGGCACCCGAACGGTGGATCAGAAGCCCGGAGGCGGCGCCGGACCCGGCAGGGCCCGGTTCAGCCGCGGTCCCGTCGGCCTCCCAGATGGTGGCCGGCCTGCGGGCCACCAGCCAGGGAGAGGGTTTGGTCGAGCTGCTGTCCCCGGAGGGGGTGCTGACCCCGCACCCCGACTACCCACTGGACGCGACGCCCGAGCTGCTGCGCGGGCTGTACCGCGACATGGTGCTGGTGCGGCGCTTCGACCGGGAGGGCAACGCGCTGCAGCGCCAGGGCCAGCTGGGCATCTGGGTGCCGCTACTGGGTCAGGAGGCGGCGCAGATCGGTGCCGGCCGGGCCATGCGCCCGCAGGACATGGCGTTCCCGTCCTACCGGGAGCACGGAATCGCCTGGTGCCGCGGCGTCGATCCGACCGAACTGCTGGGCATCTTCCGCGGCACCGACCACTCCGGGTGGGACCCCAAGGCCACCGGCTTCCACGACTACACGATCGTCATCGGCAACCAGGCGCTGAACGCCACCGGGTACGCGATGGGTCAGCGGTTCGACGACAAGGTCGGGTCGGGAGATCCCGAGACCGACGAGGCGACCATCGTGTTCTTCGGTGACGGCGCCACCAGCCAGGGCGATGTGCACGAGGGCATGGTGTACGCCGCGGCGTTCGACGCGCCGGTGGTGTTCTACTGCCAGAACAACCAGTGGGCCATCTCCGAGCCGGTGGAGAAGCAGTCCAGGGTGCCGTTGCACAAACGGGCAGGCTCCTACGGCTTCCCCGGCATCAGGGTGGACGGCAACGACGTGCTGGCCTGCCTGGCCGTCACCCGCTGGGCGCTGGACGAGTGCCGGTCGGGCAACGGCCCGGTGATGATCGAGGCCTTCACCTACCGGATGGATGCGCACACCACCTCGGACGACCCGACCCGGTACCGGCTGGCCGACGAGACCGAGGCGTGGAAGATGTTCGACCCGATCGAGCGGGTCCGGGTGTACCTGACCCGGACCGGCGGCGCCGACCAGGCGTTCTTCGACGGGGTGCAGGCCGAGGCGGACGAGCTGGCCGCCCGGTTCCGGGCCTTCACCGTCGCCATGCCGACCCCGGGGCCGGAGCGGATGTTCTCGAACGTGTACTCGTCGCCGCATCACCAGATCGAGCGGCAGCAGGCGGAGTACCTGGAGTACCTGTCCGGGTTCGACGGCGGCGAGCATGGCGAGAACGGCGCTGTTGCGGGGGGTGCCCGGTGAGCGAGTCGACAGCAGCGGTGACGGAGGCTCCGGCGGCCGCCCCCACGGACAGGGCCACCTCGGTCACCATGGCCAAGGCGCTGAACATGGGGCTGCGGGCCGCCATGGACGCCGACCCCAAGGTCCTGGTCATGGGTGAGGACGTCGGCAAGCTCGGCGGCGTCTTCCGCATCACCGACGGGCTGCAGAAGGACTTCGGCGAGCACCGGGTGCTGGACACCCCGCTGGCCGAGTCCGGGATCATCGGCACCGGCGTCGGGCTGGCCCTGCGCGGCTACCGGCCGGTGTGCGAGATCCAGTTCGACGGGTTCGTGTTCCCCGGCTTCGACCAGATCGTCTCGCAGGTAGCCAAGGTCACCTACCGCTCGCAGGGCGTGTGGTCGATGCCGATGGTGATCCGCATTCCGTTCGGTGGCGGCATCGGTG
>JBIQML010000277.1:0-6386 GCA_044463405.1 Nakamurella lactea
GACCGGGTGCGTTTCTCGCCGAGCTGGCCGACCACCCGGCTCTCGGCGAGCCGGAGCAGTGGGCAGATCCACCGGCCGTCGGCGAACGTAATCCGCTGATCGCCGACCCGCGCACCGCGACCTGGCCGGTCGACCCGTTGCGGGAGCGCCGCAGCGAGGTCGAGGCGGGTGCGGCGCGGGTGCGTGAGGCGCTGCGCCGGGGACCGCAGGCGGCCGGCGCACCCGACGGCGACGATCCGCACGGCTGGGCTCGGGACGTCGACCTGCTGCTGGCCGAGCGGGCGGCCGCCGCACCGGGCGAGCTGGAGTCCACCCTGCCGGCGTCCGTGTCGGTGTCGGCGCTGGTGGAGCTGGCCGCCGACCCGCAGCAACTGGCACGCCGGCTGCGCCGGCCGGTGCCGCAGCCACCGGCGCCCCAGGCCCGCCGCGGCACCGCCTTCCACGCCTGGCTGGAGCGGCACTTCGCCGGTGACCCGCTGCTGGACATCGACGAGTTGCCCGGCGCCAACGATCGTGACGCGGCGCCCGACGGGCAGCTCCCCCAACTCATCGAGGCGTTCCGCCGTTCGGGCTGGGCAGACCGCACGCCCGCAGCGGTGGAGGTGCCGTTCGTCACCCGGATCGCCGGTCTGGCCGTGCGGGGCCGGATCGACGCGGTGTTCAACGATCCGGACGGCGGGGCCACCGTGATCGACTGGAAGACCGGAGCCCCGCCCGAGGGTCGGCGGGCCGCCGCCGCGGCCGTGCAGCTGGCGGCCTACCGGCTGGCATGGTCGCGCCTGACCGGGTTGCCGCTGGCGTCGGTGCGGGCCGCATTCCACTACGTGGCGGCCGGCCGAACGATCAACCCGGCGGATCTGCTCGACGAGCGCGGCCTGGAGCGGCTGGTCGCGTCGGCCACCGCCGGGCAGGCGACGTCCCGCTGACCGGGCGCGGCCGACCAACCCACCGACTGCCCTGCCGACCCGGCGGCGCGCCAGCCGTACTGTGATCGACATGCACACCGTGCCGGACCGCCCCCCGGTGGTGCTGCGCGGCAAGGCGCTGCGGGCCGACCGGGCCGCGATCATGGCCATCGTCAACCGCACCCCCGACTCCTTCTTCGACCACGGCGCCACCTTCGCCGCGGATGCCGCCCTGCGGGCCGTCGACCGCGCCGTCGACGAGGGCGCCGACATCGTGGACATCGGCGGGGTGAAGGCCGGCGTGGGCCCCGAGGTGTCGGTGGCCGAGGAGATCGACCGGGTCGTCCCGGTCATCGCCGAGGTGCGCCGTGCCCACCCCGACCTGCCGATCAGCGTGGACACCTGGCGGTCCCAGGTGGCCGACGAGGCCTGCCGGGCGGGCGCGGACCTCATCAACGACACCTGGGCCGGCGCCGACCCCGGCCTCGCGCAGGTCGCCGCCCGGCACGGGGCGGGCATGGTCTGCTCGCACACCGGCGGCGCCGTCCCGCGCACCAACCCGATGCGGGTCGGCTACCTCGACGTCGTGCAGGCCGTCATCGACGAGACCACGGCCGCGGCGCTGCGCATGCTCGACGCCGGGGTGCCGCGCGAGGGCATCCTGATCGACCCGACGCACGACTTCGGAAAGAACACCTGGCACGGACTCGAGCTGCTGGAGCGCACCGACGAGCTGGCGGCCACCGGCTGGCCGGTGCTGATGGCGCTGTCCAACAAGGACTTCATCGGCGAGACCCTCGACCTGCCGGTCGGGGAGCGGCTGGAGGGCACGCTGGCCGCGACCGCGCTGGCCGCGGCCGCCGGCGCCGCGGTCTTCCGGGCGCATCAGGTGCTGCCGACCCGGCGGGTGCTGGAGATGGTGGCGTCCATCCGGGGCACCCGCCCGCCGGCGGCGGTCCGCCGAGGCATGGTCTGATCTCGCGCACCCCGATCGGGGCAGCATGGCACGATCGGGGGGTGATCACAGTCCTGGAGTACCTGGTCATCGCCGCCGTGATCGGCCTGGTGGTGTTCCTGATCGCGGTGTTCCTGTTCGGTCGCGGCGAGCAGATGGCGCCGCTGGCCCCCCGCACATCCCCGTCGGAGCTTCCGGAGGGGGCCGTCGGTGGTGACGACGTGCGCCGGGTGCGCTTCGGCCTGGCGCTGCGGGGCTACCGGATGAGCGATGTGGACTGGACTCTGGAGAAACTGGCCGACGAGCTGGATCGCCTGCACCGCAGGGTGGCCGAGCTGGGCGGCGAGCCGCTGCCCCCCGGCGTGCCCGCGCAGCCGACCGGTGAGGACCTGTTCGACGACGGGCAGCAGGACGAGCCCGCAGCCGCCGACGGGTCCCTTCCGCCGGGCTCGGACGACGAGCCCGCGGCGATGTGGGCACCGGAGGCCACGGCCGGCCTCGGCGCCCCGTCCCGATCGGATACCGGCGGTCCGGACTCCACGCGGCCGTGACGGCGCACGCCGGCCGTGCTCCCGCGCGGCACCGGTCAGGAGGCGTGCCCACCGTCAGGTTGATCGTCGCCCGCAGCATCCCGCTGCCGACCGACACGGTGTTCGCCGCGCTGTTCGACCTGGACTGCCAGAGCCGCTGGATCCTGGCCACCACGGTGCGACCCGCCGGCGATCGCAGCGACACCGGTGCGGCCGCCGGAGCACCCGTGCCCGGCCCGCCCGCCGTCGGATCGCGGATCGAGGCGCGCACCGCGCTGGCCGGGATCGGGTTCACCGACTCGATGACCGTCGAAGGGCTGGATCCGCCCCGACGCTGGCGGGTGCGGCACACCGGAGGTCTGGTGCGCGGCTGGGGGGAGTGGGGCGTGCTGCCGGACTGTCGGGGGTCCCGTGTGTACTGGGCCGAGGAGTTCGAGGTGCCCTGGGGACCGGTGGGCCGGATCGGATGGGTCCTCGTCGGAGGGCTGGTCCGGGCGGGCATCCGCGCCTCGCTGGCCCGGCTGGACCGCGGGCTGCGATCGGGTGCGCTCGTGGCGTCGTCACCACCCGAGCTGGGAGGATAGTCCGTGACGGGTACCGATGGCCTGGTGCGCTGCGGCTGGGGCGAATCCGCCCCGGACTATGTGGTCTACCACGACACCGAGTGGGGCGTTCCGCTACACGGTGACGATGCGCTGTTCGAGCGGGTCTGCCTGGAGGCCTTCCAGTCCGGACTGAGCTGGCTGACCATCCTGCGCAAGCGGCCGGCGTTCCGCGCGGCGTTCGCCGGCTTCTCGATCCCGGCCGTCGCCGCGTTCGGCGAACGGGACCGCACGCGCCTGCTGGCCGACGCCGGGATCGTGCGCAACCGGGCGAAGATCGACGCCGCGATCCGCAACGCCAGGGCCGCCCAGGATCTGCCCGAGGGATTGGACACCCTGCTGTGGTCGTTCGCCCCCACCCGTCGACGGCGGCGCCCGGCGACCCTGGCGGAGGTGCCGGCCACCAGCCCGGAGTCGGTCGCGATGGCCAAGGAGCTCAAGAAGCGCGGATTCGCGTTCGTCGGGCCCACCACGGCGTACGCGCTGATGCAGGCCACCGGGATGGTGGACGACCACATCAAGGGTTGCTTCCGGGCCACCTGATCGCCGGAGTCGGCCGGAGTGACGCCCTGCAGGGCCGTCACGACCGGGCCGTCACGAGCGGGTTCGACGAGCCTTACCGGCCGGTGACGGGGTTCCGGGGGTGGTGTTGCCGCTCGCGCCGCGCCGCGCCTTGCCCGCGGGGACCGCCAGGCGTCGAACGTCGGTGGTCGCCGCGCGGTCCTCGCGCTGACCGGCCGCGCCGCGGCCCGAGCGGTCGCCGCTGCGGTCACCGGAGGCTTGGGTGCCGTTCCGGTCACCGGCCCCCGTGTCGGTGGAGTCGGCGGCGGTGGAGTCGGCGTGGTCGTCGGTGGCGTCGCTGGCGTCCGCGTGGGCGTCGCTGACGTCCGCGTCGGTGGTATCGGCGTCATCGGCGTCATCGGCACGGTCGGCACGTCCGGCTGACTCGCGGCCCGGGATCAGCGCCACTCCGGAGTCCAGGTCGATACCCATGCGCCCCTTGCGGCCGGTGCCCTCCTCCTCGCGAAGCATCTGCTTCGCGCGTCGCTCCTCGAGTTCGTGGCGCATGCCCGGGTTGAACAGTGCACCGAACTCTCCCAAACCACCCACGGATGCCAGGGTACGTCCTCGATGGCGACGGCGTGGCGGCCCGCCGTCCTTGCCCGGCCGCTCCGGCACCGCGACCGGTCGGGCGGCGGCGACCCGATGGCACCGGTCCGATGGAGCGGCCGGGTCAGCCGCCGAAGCGGGCGGGGCGCTTCGCGACGAACGCGTCCAGTGCCTCGCGGTGATCGGCGGACTCGAAGCACGCCGCCTGGGCGCGGTCCTCGAAGGCCAGCGCGTCCGCGAGGTCACCGCCGGCCGCCCGCGCCAGCGAGGCCTTGATCCACCCGTACGCGCCGGTCGGCCCGGCCGCCAGGTGCGCCGCGAGCGCCGCGACCCGATCGTCGAACGCGTCGTCGCCGACCACCTCGTCGACCATTCCGACGCGCAGCGCCTCGGCGGCATCCACCTTCTCGCCGAGCAGCATCATCCGCATCGCCCGGCCGTGGCCGACCAGCCGCGGCAGGGTGTAGGAGGCGCCGGTGTCGGCGGACAGCGCCACCCCGGCGAACGCCATGGAGAACGACGCGGACGCCGCGGCGATCCGCAGGTCACAGGCGAAGGCCAGCGCGGCGCCGGCTCCGGCGGCCACCCCGTTCACGGCGGCGAGCACCGGCTTGCGCATGCCCGTCACCTCCGTCACCAGTGGGGTGTAGAACGCCGACACGGTGTCCAGCACCGCGGGGTCGTTCGCCTGTACCCGGGCCAGGTGCTCCTTGAGGTCCTGGCCGGCGCTGAACGCCCTACCGGTCCCGGTCAGCACGAGAACCCGAACGGCGTCGTCACCGGCGGCGTCGCGCACGGCGGACAGCACGGCCGCCTTCATCTCCTCGTTGAACGCGTTGAAGGCCGCAGGACGGTTGAACCGCACGGTGCGAACGCCGCCCTCGGAGCTCACCAGCAGCGGCGGATCGACCGTGCCGGGGCCGCCGTCGGAGAGCGGGGTCGAGCTGAGCATGGCGCTTCCTTCCCTGGCCATCCGCGGTCGCGGGGGGCCTCTTCGTGCGGCGCCGGTTGGTGATCGGGGCCGGCCATGGGGGAGAATAAGTCACCCGCACGAGGTGCGGGGGTGTGGTCCGTTCTTGCACGGCCCGCAGTGGTTGGTGGAAGAAGTGGTGGAGGGAGTCGCAGATGGCGGCCATGAAGCCCCGTACCGGGGATGGTCCTCTTGAGGTGACCAAGGAGGGTCGCGGGATCGTCATGCGCGTCCCTCTGGAAGGCGGAGGTCGGCTGGTCGTGGAGATCTCCGCGGACGAGGCCGAAGCGCTGGGTGACGCCCTCAAGGCGGTCGTCAGCTGATACGGATCCGCCCGGGCCGGCGCCCGTTGCCGTGGCGCCGCCCGGGCGGACCTGTGTTCGGGGCCGATGGCAGTCAGCGCTCCAGCAGCGACCGGTACAGCGCGACCGTCTGCTCGGCGATGGTGCGCCAGGAGAACTCCGTCACCGCCCGCTGCCGGCCGGCCCGGCCCTGGTCCGCGGCGGTCTGCGGGTCCAGCGCGGTCCGATTGACGGCCATGGCCAGGCTCCGCTCGAACTCCTCGGTGTGCTCCGCGTCGTAGTGCACCAGCGTGCCGGTCGTCCCGTCCGCCACCACCTCGGGGATGCCGCCGACATCGCTGGCCACCACGGCCGTCTCGCAGGCCATCGCCTCCAGGTTCACGATGCCCAGCGGCTCGTACACGCTGGGGCAGCAGAACACCGTGGCCGCCGAGAGCACCTGCAACACCTCGGTCTGGCTGAGCATGCCGTCCAGCCAGTACACCCCGGACCGGGTGCCCTGCAGGTCGGCCACCGCGGCGGTCGTCTCGGCGGCAATCTCCGGGGTGTCCGGCGCGCCGGCGCACAGCACCAGTTGGATCGCCGGATCGAAGGCGTGCGCAGCGGCCAGCAGGTGCCGCACCCCCTTCTGCCGGGTGATGCGACCCACGAATGCCGCGATCGGGGCGTCCGGATCGATGCCGCGGGACGTCAGCACGTCCCGCTCGGGCACCGGGTGGTAGATCTCGGTGTCGATGCCGTTGCGGATCACGTGCACCCGGTCGGGGTCCAGATCGGGGTAGCAGGCCAGGATGTCGGCGGCCATGCCGTCCGAGACACCGACCACGGCATCCGCGCCGTGGTAGGCGGTGGACTCGGCCCAGGACGAGAGCCGGTAGCCACCGCCGAGTTGCTCGGCCTTCCACGGCCGGCGGGGTTCCAGCGAGTGCGCGGTGACGACATGCGGGATGCCGTACAGCAGCTTGGCCCAGTGCCCGGCCATGTTGGCGTACCAGGTGTGCGAGTGCACCAG
>JBIQML010000278.1:0-6385 GCA_044463405.1 Nakamurella lactea
CGAAGCCGAGCGCGACGCCGATCACGCCGGCACCGACCGCCGACGACCATGCCACGTCGATGCCCACGCCGGCGACGGCCAGGTAGGCAGCCGTCCCGGCCGCCGCGATCGCCGCTCCGGGCAGGATCGCCCTGGCCGGCGACTGGGCCGAGAACGCGTACGCCGCAGCCGCTATCGCCGCGCCACCGACCGTCCACGGCCACGGCGCGAGGATGATGCTGCCCGGGTCGATGTCGCCCAGCCCGATGCCGGCCACCGACGCCAGCGTCAGGCCCCCGGACACCCCGCCCAGCACGCCGACGGTGGCCATCACCGCCTCCATGAACCGGGCGGCGGAGGTCAGCGGGAACCCGGTGAGGGCGTCCTGCACCGCGCCCAGGAAGCTGACGCCCGCCAGCAGGATGAAGATGCTGGAGGTGATCACCCGGCTGGGGCCGATGTCGTCCATGGCGTAGGTGACGGCGGCCGCCATCAGGGTCGCGAATAGCCCACCGGCGGCCTGCTGGTAGAAGACCGGGGCGCGGCGCCGAGCGAGTTGCCGCTGGATGACGTCGATGAAGCAGGCGGCGGCGAACGCGATCAGCAGCACCTGCCAGGTGCTGTCCAGCATGAGCGCGACGCCGGCGCCCATCACACCCAGCGAGGCGGTCACCTGCCAGGCGGGCCGGCGGTGCGGTGAGGAGGTCAGCGTCTTGATGGCGTCGGTCGCCTCGTCCCGCCCGATCCGGCCGGACACCAGATCGCGCACCAGCAGGTCGACCGCGGTCAGCACCCGGTAGTCGGCCTGCCGGGTGCGCACCTGGCGGATCTGGATCAAGGACGGCTGATCGCCCGGCGGCTGGTACGTCATGGTCAGTTCGGTGAACATCACGTCGGCGGTGAAGTTGCGCAGCCCCAGCACCCGGCCGACGTTGTTCATCTGCGCGCTGACGTCCGCAGCACCCGCGCCGGTGGCCAGCATCAACTCGCCGATGCGCAGCGCCAGGTCCATGGTGCGGTAGACGTCGCTGGTCTGCTCGTGACTATCCGACATGGCGGATCCCAGTGTGCCCGGTACCTTCGCTCGCGGCCACGCGGCGGTGACGCGGCGTCGGGGTCACCGCGCCCGTCGGTCGCGGCAATGATCTGGCGTACACGCCGTCCGATCGCGGCTACGCTTCTGTCAGTAGCAGCAGTCGCGGTCCGATGAAGCTGGGAGACATCGGTGACGAAATCGACCGACCAGCAGCGCGCGCCCGCTATGAGCGAGCGCCTGGCGAACCTGCTCACCATCACCGACACCGCGCGGGGGCGATTGGCCAGCGACGATCTGCTCGCCGAGATGCTGGAGCGGATCCGCACCGTGCTGGAGGCCGACACCGTCGCGGTGCTGCTGCTGGACGAGCACGGCGAGTACCTGCAGACCCGGGCCTCCATAGGCCTGGAACCGGAGATCCGGCAGGGCGTGCGGGTCCCATTGGGGGCGGGATTCTCCGGAGCGATCGCCGCGCGCGGCACCCCGATGGCCATCAGCCGCGTCGACCAGGACACCGTTGCGAGCCCGTTGCTGTGGGAGCGGGGTGTCCGCACCATGCTGGGCGCCCCGATGCTGCGCGGCGAGCAGGTGATCGGCGTGCTGCACGTCGGGCGGCTGGACGATCGCGACTTCACCGACGAGGAGACCCAGCTCCTGCTGATCGCCGCGGAGCGGGTGGCGGGCGCGACCACAGCCCAGCAGCTGGAGGCCGAGACGGCCGCGGCCGGGCTGCTGGAGCGCAGCCTGATGCCAAGCCGGTTTCCGGACGCACCGGGCGTGCAGCTCGCCGGGCGGTACATCGCCGCGGCCGACCGGTCGATCGGGGGCGACTGGTACGACGCGTTCACCCTGCCCGACGGTGAGTTGTGGCTGGTGATCGGTGACGTGGTCGGGCATGGGCTGCGCTCGGCGGTGGTGATGGGAAGGGTGCGCAGCGCGCTGCGCGCCTACGCCCTGCTCGGCGGCTCGCCGGAACACGTGCTGGAACTCACGGACCGCAAGGTGCACCACTTCGAGATGGGCACCATGACGACTGTGCTGTGCGCCGTGTCCAGCCCGCCGTACGACCGCTTCGAGATCTCCGCGGCCGGGCACCCGGCGCCCGTCATCATCCGTCCGGGCGAGGACCCGCAGATCGTGGCCGTCGACACCAATCCCCCGCTGGGATCGGTGCCGGGCCCGTCTCGCACCAGCGTGAGCGTCGACGTGCCGCTCGGCGCCGTGCTACTGCTGTACACCGACGGGCTGGTGGAGGACCGCGACTCGTCGATCACCGACGGCATGGATCGGCTGTGCGGCGTGGTGCGTGCCGACCATCCGGAGGTGATGTGCCGCTTGACGATGGCCAGCATGGTGGGCATGCGCGTTCCCGAGGACGACATCGCCCTGCTGGCGATGCGGCGGATCGCCGTTCCCGACTAGCGTCGCCGGCGATCGGCGGCCCGGGCCCGACCCTGGCCTCCGGCCCAGTCAGGTGCGACACTCCCTCGATGGCGCATGACGACGCCCTGGTCACGTCGCTGCTCGCCGAGGCCCGGGCGCTGGTCCTGGAGGAGATCGATCGTGCGGTCGCCACGCGCCGTCGAGACGGCTACGCCCCGCTCTACGACCAGCTTGCCGTGTACCCATTCCGGGAGGGCAAGGGGTTGCGGCCGGCGATCGTGCTGTCGGCCTGCCGCGCCGTCGGCGGTCGCACCGATCAGGCGGTGGTGTCGGCCGCCGCCATCGAGCTGTTCCACAACGCCTTCCTGGTCCACGACGACATCGAGGACGCCTCGGAATTCCGGCGCGGTCTGGCCACGCTGCAGCACGAGTTCGGCGTGCCGACCGCGGTGAACGTCGGCGATGCCACCAACGTGCTCGCCATCGGCCTGCTACTGGAGAACCTGCAGACCGTCGGGGTGCGCAAGGCCCTGCTGGTGCTGCGCGAGATCGAACGCATGGCACGGGAATCGGTGGAGGGCCAGGCCATCGAGCTGGAGTGGATCCGGCAGGCACGATTCGGCCAGAGCGACGACGACTACGTCCGGATGGCCTACAAGAAGACCTGCTGGTACACCGTCATCGCACCGCTGCGCATCGGCGTGATCACCGGCAGCCCACCGGGTGTCGGCGCGCCGACCGACGACGACCTGCGGCCCCTGGTGGGGCTCGGATTCCTGGCCGGCGTCGCCTTCCAGATCCAGGACGACATCCTGAACCTGGTCGCGCAACAGGACGTCTACGGCAAGGAGACGGCCGGCGACCTGTGGGAGGGCAAGCGGACCGTGATGCTCGGACACTTCATCCGCACCGCCCCGAAGGACCGCCGCGACAGGGCGCTGCGACTGTTGCGCACCGACCGTCGGGACAAGGATCCCGACGAGATCGCCTGGTTGGCCGCGGCGATGGCCGATGCCGGCTCCATCGACCACGGCCGTCAGCTCGCGCTGGACTATTGCCGACGAGCGCTGCGGGCGCACCGCGAGATCCGGCTCTTCGGATCCGACACTGCCGACGCCCGGTTCCTGCGTGAGATGCTGTACTACGTCGTCGACCGCATCAAGTGAGCCACCACCCACCACCTGGGAGGGACCACGTGCACATCAGCAACGACAGTGCGGACGAGGATCCCGGCTGGTCCGGCCTGATCCGCCTGCAATCCGAGTACCAGGCGCGGATGACCGAGGAGACGCTGCGATACCTGCGCAGCCTGCAGTCCGCGTTCAGCCCGCGGCAGCCGGGCACCGTGGTCCGCTCCTCCGGCGAGCGGCTCAGCGGCACCGGACGTCCCGGCGGGACGGTCACCTTCGACGTCACCATCGACAATCGGCAGCGGGTGCACACCCCGGTGACGCCCGCCGTCACCCCGCTGGTCGGCGACGGCGGGACGACCTGGTACCCCGCCGCCACGCTGGAACCGGTGGCCACGCTGCTGGCTCCGGACTCGGCCCGGGACCTGTCGGTGGCGTTGCCGCTGCCGGACGACCTGCCGGCCGACACCTACCGCGGATCGCTGATCCTGCATGGCTTCCGGCCCGAGGGCGTGCCGATCGAGATCACCGTCACCGACAAGCCTCGGCGACGCACCGGGGCGACCAGAAAGGCGGCAGGGCGGTGACGGATCCCGACCTGACGCTGCTGGACGTCCCCGGCGAGCAGGGCCGCACGACGGTGACGTTGCTGGCGGCGCTGGCCGCGCGGCTGGCGGCGCTGGCCGCCGTCAGTGGCAGTGACGCGATCGGTTCGCTGACCGCCGGCTACGCCGAACTGGGTCGCCGCGCGGCGGCCACCGCCGAGGGCGCCAGGATGCTGGCCGCCATCCGCGCGAGTCGGGCGGGCGACAACGGCGAGGCGCTCTGGCGCGAACTGGGGATCGACCGGTGGGCGTCGTCGCTGCCGCCGGCCGACGTGCTGGCCCAGTTCCTCGGCGACGTGGCGCTGCTGGCCGCGGACGACCTGCCGCAGGCGCTGGCCCTGCCGCGGGCACCCGCCGAGCCGCACGGCCCGGGCGACGCGCCGCGGCCAGGACCCGTCGAGTTCCCCGACTACCTGCTGGGCATGTGGAGCTTCGCCCGCAGCGTCACGCTCGCCGTCGAGGCCCTGGTCGGTGACGAGGTCGCCGGCCAACCCGCCGTCGTGCCGTCCGGGGCGCCGCCGTCGAACCACCGGACCGGGCCGCTGCTGCGGTGATCCCCGCCGACGTCGTGCGCCTGCCGGCCCCGACCGATCCGACGGCCGACTCCTACAAGGACTGGCTGCACCTGAACGTGTTCGGTCCGCGGGACTGCATCGGGCTGGTCAACGTCTCCGTACACGGCCGGCCCGCGGATCCGTCCTGCCAGGTGGTCACGACCGCACTGCTGCACACCGGCGACGCCTGGCACGGCAACGTCGTCACCGGGTCCTGGGCGCAGGCGGCGGTCGGCCTCGACCGGATCGGCACTCCTGCCGGGTCGGTCGCCCTGGAACCCGGCGGCCGGGTGATCGCCGGCGCGTCGGTGGACGATCTCGCGCTGCACCTGGTGGCGGCGCCGGTGGTGCCGGCGTACCCGGCCGTCGAGCCGCAGCCGTTCGGCACCGGGTGGATCGGGTGGCGGGTGCTGCCCCGGCTGTCCGCCGAGGGACCGATCCGGATCGGCGACCACGCCCTTTCCGGCGGAACCCGGCTCGCCTACCACGACCACAACTGGGGTCGCTGGCACTGGGGCGACGACATCGGCTGGGACTGGGGCAGTTTCCTGCACGGAGCCGGCGATGGGAGCGTCGTGTTCGCCCGCACCACGGACCGGGCGCATCTCCGCTGCGGAAGCCCGACGGTGCTGCTGGATCGCGCCGGCGCCCGGCGGACGTTCACCGGCGACCGGGTGCGCGTCGAGTGGTCGGGCCAGGCTGCACCCCCGGCGCGCCGGCTGCCCGGCGCGATGGCCGCGCTGCACGGCGATCACCGGCGGCCCCGAATTCCGGCGGTGCTGCGGCTGTCGGCGCGCAGCGGGCGGGACGGGCTGGAACTGGAGTTCACCGCCCGGAGCGTCGCCCAGCTGATCCTGGCCGACCCGGTGACGGCGGGATTCTCCTTCCTGCACGAGATCGGCGGGCACTTCGAGGCGGCCGGACGGCTGGCCGGAGGATCCTGGGACATGGCCGGACCCGCCGTGGTGGAGCGGCTGGAATGAGCGCGGGGACGGGCCCCGGGACGGGCCTTGGAACCAGTCCCGACCAGAACGTTCGCGGACCGGATCGGTCGCTGCTAGCGTACATCTCCGAGCTGGTGAGTCGGCTGGGCGCCGGCGACCCGGCGGCCGCCGATCGGCTGCGGGAGGTGGTGGGCGACCGCCGCGCCCGCATCGGCCTCGATGATGTGACGGTGCTGGTCGCGTTCGACCGGGCAGGTGGGCTGCGCATCGTGGAGGTGACGGATCCCGACGGGCCCGCCGGTGCCGCGGTGGACGGAACCGGCAGCACCACGCATCCGGTCGTGCTGGACCTGCTAGCCGGCAGGCGCGAGGTGGCGGACGCGGTCCTGGACGGTGACATCGAGATCCGCGGGCACGCCGACGCGGTCGCCGCGCTGTTCTCCGCCGTCGACATCCTGCTCGAGGCGGCCGCCCGGCTGCCGGCCCTGCGTGAGCTGGCGGACGAGTACGTGGCCGCACACCGGAGGGCTCCGTCACCGTCCGACCTTCCACCACCGTCGACCACCCGCCGTGGCTGGCCACCCGATCTGCACGATGCGGTCGAGGAGGCACTGCTGTACCGCTGGGGGCTGCGCCACCGACCGCCGTCACCGTCGGTGTAGCACCGCTACGGACGGCGATGTGCCCGCGACGGTGCGCGCCCGCGGCTACCGCTTCGTCGCGCCGGTGCAGACCACCGACGGGACCCGACGCC
>JBIQML010000279.1:0-6367 GCA_044463405.1 Nakamurella lactea
GCCGTGGCCGGGCTGGTGATCTCCGGATACCTCAGCTACGAGCACTTCACCGGGTCGACCACGCTGGCGTGCTCGGACAGCGGGATGGTGAACTGCCTGAAGGTCACCACCAGCCAGTGGTCGGTGATCCTGGGGCTTCCGGTGGCGGTGGCGGGCTTGGCGTTCTTCGCCGGCATGGTGCTGTTCTGCCTGCCGATCCGGGCCGTGGCGAACTGGCATGTGCTGCGGATCGTGTGCTGCGTCATCGGCATCGGCATGGTGCTATGGCTGGTCTACGTCGAACTGTTCAAGGTCGACGCGATCTGCGTGTGGTGCACATCGGTGCACGTGATCACGCTGGCGCTGCTGGGTTGCGTGATCTGGTGGCGCGAGAGCGCGCGGCCCGCCGACGACTGAACCCTTCCCCCGCACGGCGGGGTCCGCGCTCACGCAGCCCACTGTGACGGCGCCGGTTGGCGCCGGCGGCGTCCGGGTAGCAGGAACGTGAAGCGGCCCCAGCACCGTCGCGCACCGCGCCGGTGACCGTCGAAACCGTGGTGGAGGAGTCATGGCGAGCCCCGCATTGCGCTCATCACGCGATGTCGTCACGTTGCTCACCGAGCAGCACCAGCAGATCAAATTGCTGTTCGCCAGCACCTTGCAGACCAGCGGCGAGCAGCGCGAGAAGGCCTTCTTCGAGTTGCGCCGGCTGCTGGCCGTGCACGAGACGGCCGAGGAGCAGGTGGTCCATCCCAGGGCCAAGAGCGACGTACCGGACGGAGAGTCCATCGTGGAGGCCCGGCTCGCCGAGGAGCAGGAGGCCAAGGAGGCGCTGGCGGAACTCGAGGACCTGGACCCGGAGTCGGCGGAGTTCACCGAGAAGCTCACCGCCCTGCAGCACGACGTGATCCAGCACGCCGAACACGAGGAGCGGGACGAGTTCAGCCGCCTCGGCGAGGTGCTGGACGACGACCAACTGGCCAAGCTCGGCAAGGTGGTCGCGAGCGTGGAGCGGATGGCGCCGACCCGGCCCCATCCGAACGTGAAGGGCCGGGCCGCCAACCTGATCGGCGGACCGTTCGCGGCGATGATGGACCGCGCCCGCGACGCCATGACCGCTCCCTGAGCGACGTGACGAGGACAGCACGACAACGTGCGGGGAGGGTGGCGACACGATGAAGTGGCGGACGATCGACGCGGCCGGGCCGGGCGACGGCCGTGCCTACGTGGTGGTCGGCGAGGCGGGTGACGAGGCATCGGAGATGCTGTCAGGCTTCGCCGCCGACCAGCACCTGTCGGCCGCGCAGTTGACCGCGGTCGGCGCGTTCGCCCGGGCCACGGTCGGCTGGTTCGACCGGCACGCCAAGGACTATCGCGAGATCGCGGTGGACCAGCAGTGCGAGGTGCTCAGCCTGCTGGGCGATGTGGCAACCACCGGCGACGGTCCCGCGGTGCACGCGCACGTGGTGCTCGGCCTGGCGGACGGCACGGTGCGGGGCGGGCACCTGCTGGTCGGCGAGGTGTGGCCCACCCTGGAGGTGATCGTGCGGGAGTCGCCGGTGCAGCTGGCCAAGACCTACCGGCCCGAGATCGGGCTGGCCCTGATCGATCCGGACCGGGCGTGATTCCGGTTGGCGGGCAAGAACATCGGTCCCGACGACCTCGGGATCAAGCTGACCGCGAACTCCAACAAGGAGGCGTTCCGCTGGCTGGTGGCCTGCCAGCTGTTCGGGGCGCGGATCAGCCAGCAGATCGCCGCGCGCACGTTCGGCGAGTTGGACCGCGCCGGGAAGACCCGGCCGCAGGCGCTGCGGGACGCCGACTGGCAGGAACTGGTCGACCTGCTGGGCGCCGGCGGGTACCGGAGGTACGACGAGTCCACCGCCCGGGAGCTCATCGAGGTGGGCCGGCTCGCGATGGACCGCTACGACGGCAAGATCACCCGGATCCGCAAGGACGCCGGCAGCCGCAAGCAGGTCACCGAACGGCTGCAGGAGTTCCAGGGGGTCGGGCCGACGGCGGCCCGCATCTTCCTGCGCGAGATGGGCCCGCTGTGGGAGCTGTGACCGGAGCCGAACCGGCCGCCGTCACGGCCGTCACTCGACGATGTCGATCAGCACCTTGCCCACCGCGCCCTGCTCGACCGCCCGGTGGGCGTCGGCTGTCCTGTCCAGCGGGAAGTGGTGCAACGGCAGCCCGCCCGCCTCGCCGATGCGAACCGCGCCGTCCAGCACGGCCGCCGCCACGTCCTCGGCGGCGGCCTCCTTGGCGGCATCCGGCACGGTGTACAGCATCACGAACTGCCAGCGCGCGTTGGCCACCATCTGCGGGCGCACCGGCAGGGACATCGCGTCACCGCCGCCGGCGGCGTACACGGCGACCGAGCCGCCCTGGGCGATCACCGCGGCATCGATCGCCGCGTTCGCCGCGGCCGACACCTCCACGATCATGTCCACGCCGCGGGGGCTGATCCTGCCGATCTCCGCGGCGACGTCCTGCTCCCGGTAGTTGATCACGTGCGTGGCGCCGGCCGCGGCCGCCAGCTGCGCCTTCTGCGGGCTGCTGATGGTCGCGATGACGGTGGCGTCCGACCAGCGGGCCAGCTGCACGGCGGCGTTGCCCACCGCGCCCGCGCCACCGGCCACCAGCACCACCCGGTCGGTCAGGGTCCCCGGTCCCAGTCGCCGTGGCCCGGTCTCGGCGATCGTCAGGCAGCGGTGCGCCGTCATGAACGGCACGCCGAGGCAGCCGCCCAGGTCGAACGAGGCGCCGTCCGGCAACGGCACCACGCGGCGCGCGGGCAGCACGACGTGATCCGCGGCCGCCCCCTCCGGATGCTGGTAGGCCGTCAGGTAGGTCCACACCCGCAGCCCGTGCAGCGCCGAACCCACGCCCTCGCCGACCGCGTCCACCACCCCGGCGCCGTCCTGGCCCGGAACCTGCGGCGGGTCAACGGGTTCCGAGGTCCCGGACCCCTGCCGTAGCTTCCAGTCGGTGGGGTTGACGCCGGCGCGGTGCAGCCGCACGCGCACCTGGCCGGGGCCGGGCTGCGGCACCGGCCGATCGACCACCTCCAGCACCTCAGGCCCTCCGGTGCGTCGATAGACGACGGCGCGGCTGGTTCGTTCCGGCTCGGGCATGCTCGGCTCCTTCCGTGGGGGAACGCATCACCTCTCTTCTTACCCACGCGGCCGAGGCTCCGCGACGACGGCGTCACCGGGCCGGGGCCGACCCCGAGGCCGGCGCCGCCGGTGCTGCGGGGCCGACCGGGCGGTGACGCGACCCGCGTGGAAGGCCTCACTCGGAGGCGGCTGCCTTTCGCGGCGAGGCCATGTGCAGCGCCGCTACCGTGACGGCGCCGTAGGCGAGGTGCGGGGCGAGGTCGGTGAGCCACTCGCGGGCCGACCAGGACCTGGGATCGGTCAGCCCGACCGCGGCCAGCGGGCCGTCCGAGCCGGCCATCGCGGCGCCGCCCAACAGGATGGCCGCGACGCTGGCCGGCAACCGGACGACCAGCGGGCGCAGCAGCCCGGCGACGGTGCCGACGCCCACGCCGGCGGCGATCCCGGCGAGCGGGCCGAGACCCTGCAGGCGGTTGTCGTGCTCCTCGCCCTCGCCCGGCACCGGCCGCCCCGCGCGCTTGGCGATCTCGTCCACGGCCCGCTGCGGCATGCTGCTCGCCGGGCGTGCTCGCAGCGCCATGTCCAGGTAGGTCACCGCGTTGAGCGCCGTGGTGCCGGCGGCTCCGGCGACCGCACCTCGCAGCAGGTTGGTGAACATGCGACCTCCGTAGTTGCTCGCTCGATCGGTCCATCCCGCCACTACCCGGTTGGCCGGCACGGCCAACCGACGGCTGCCACGTGGCGCGATTCCGGTCAGGCGGCCGCGCGGTCGGATGGTGTCCGACGCGGCAGTTCCGGGCGTTCGGTGGCCGGTGGCCGGAAGGCCATGTCGCGCACGCCGACGTCGGTGCCGGGCGGGACGATGGCGTCGATCCGGTCGAGCAGGTCGTCGTCGAGGGTGGCGTCGACGCCGGCGAGCAGGTCGTCCAGGTCGGGGGTCGGTGCGCGGCCCGATCAGGTCGGAACTCACGCCCGGACGTCCTTTGCGGTGCGGTTCCGTGAGGGTGGCCGGCATGGCCCCGGTGACCTACCTCACCCCGTGGCGGATGCTGCTGGCGCAACGCCACCTGCGGGAGGGGAGATTCAGGCCGGCGAACTGGCCACCAAGCTCGGCCACGGCTCGGAAAGCACGTCCAGCACGGCGTTCAAGCGCTTGCTCGGCGAATCGCCCCTGTGCACTACCGGCGGCGCGTGCGCGCAGCGGCCTGATGCGGGACACTTCACCTCCCGAAGTGTGAGTCGACGGCGGCCGGCCGGGTATAGACGGGGTACGGCTGGCGCTGCTGTTCCTAGGACGGGCTCGGTCGAGGCCCCGCGCGTTGAGACCACCAGCGAGTGGGGCCGCTGGTCGATCGCGCCCCCCGGCCCAGGGAGGTGACGGTCTCCATGAGCGACGGCGACGGCGTGCGCTACGCGCGCGGAAGCGGCGGGCAGCGGCCCGACGCAGGGCTGGCGCGACGGTTGGGTGAATTGGCCCGCGAGATGCAGGCCGAGGCCACCATGACCGGGTTGGTGCAGCGTGTCGTGATGGCCGCGGTGCGTGAGGTCGAGGGCGCCGACCACGCCGGCATCACGTTCGTCGAGCACGGCGGGGTACGGGTGGAAGCGGCCACGGACGATCTGGTCGCCCGGCTGGACGATGCCCAGTACCGGCTGAAGCAGGGGCCATGCATGACCTCGCTGCACGACGAGGTGACGATCCGCTCCGACGACTTCCGGACCGAGGACCGTTGGCCGGAGTTCGTCGCGGTCGCGATGGGGGAGGGGGTGCGGTCGATGCTGTCCGTCCAACTGTTCGTCGAGGGCGACAATCTGGGTGCGCTGAACCTGTACGCGGACGAGCCGGACGCGTTCGACAACGACAGCGAAAACATCGCGATGTTGCTGGCCGCGCATGCCGCGGTGGCCGTGAAGGGCAATCGGAGCGAGGCGGAACTGCGGGTCGCGTTGGACTCGCGGGACCTGATCGGCCAGGCCAAGGGCATCCTGATGGAGCGGTTCAAGATCGGACCGGTTGCGGCGTTCGGTCTGCTCGTCGATGCGTCGCAGCAGACCAATCGCAAGCTGCGCGACGTCGCCGACGACCTGGCCACCACGGGCGATTTCGAGACGCCGTGACGGATCGGCCCGCGACGAACGGGACCGGTCGGACCGCGACCGTCACAGGGGGGCCAGTTCGCACGCGCACCATCGACGTCGGCGCCCGTTCGACTCGGGCGCCGATGTCGGTTCAGGGAAGCAAGACGATTTTGCCGCGGGTGCGCCGCTCGCCCAGGGCGGTGTATGCCGCGCGTACCTCTTCCAGCGAGTACGTCGCAGCTATGGGCACCTCGAGATCGCCGTTGGCGATCATCTCGGCCAGACCCGCCAACGTGCTCGCCGAGGTGTGCTGCCATCCGAACACCACCCTCGTGCCGTTGTGTCGGGCGGCCTCGAAGTCGGCGATGGTGACCACTTGTTCCGGTGGGACGCCCAGTTCCAGGGCGCGATCGGTGTAGCCCTGCCCGAAGCAGTCGAAGAACCCCGCCACCCCATCGGGCGCGGCGGCCCGCAGCCGCTCGACCAGATCCGCGCCCCGGTTCACCGGTTCGGCGCCCACGCCCCTGAGCCAGGAATCGTTGTCCGGGCCTGCCACGCCGAGTACTCGGACGCCGGACCGCACGAGCAGTTGGGTCAGGATCGAGCCCACGCCGCCGGCCGCAGCGGTGACCACCACCGTCTCTCCCGGATGCAGCGATATCGCGTCGCGCATCGTGACGGCGGTCCCGCCCGCGACGTACAGGCTGCCCGCCTGCTCCCAGGGCACGCCCTCCGGACGGTGGGTGATCTGAGCAGCCGGGACCGCGACGTACTGGGCGTGTGCAGAGCGCTGGTCCGACCAGCCGATCACCTCGGCCCCGACTTTCCAGTGGGTCGCCTCGACGCCGACATCGACGATCCGGCCGGCGAAATCGCTCCCCTCGCCCATCGGGAACACGCCGGACCGCTCGGGGTCCATAGCCCCTGTCCGGATCGAGGCCTCGCCCGGATTGATCGACGTGGCGACCACTTGGACAACCACCTGATCGGGTGCGGCGACGGGGACGTCCACGTCTCGGACCTCCAGCACGTCCACGTCGCCGTACCCGTCCAGCCTGACCGCGCGCATGTGTGGTGCCATCACTCCATCCTGCCCTTTGCGGCCGATCTGACCTGCGAAAGTAGGGCCGGTGCGGAATCTGTCAACCTGGTTGAGGCACCATCGTGCAGGTTCTATTGAGCGGCCT
>JBIQML010000280.1:0-6359 GCA_044463405.1 Nakamurella lactea
TGGCGGGACAGCACCTCCACCGTCATGGGATGGCGCCCCGCGGGGAAGCTCTGCGGCAGTCCCAGGGTGACGGTGAGCCGTCCGGCGGAGTCCGGGAAGAGCGGGAGCACGGACGGGCTGGTGGTCACGTTGCGCTCGGGCAGGCCGACGACGCGCGCGGTGATGCCGTCGATGACGCTCCCGGTGTTGACCACGTCCAGGGTGACGTCGGCCTTGTTGCCGGGGGCGATGTCGAGCCTGGCTATCTCCGAGCTGACGCGCACCGCGCTCAGCCCCCCGAGTCGCGGTGCGGCGCGACCATCGCCTTGATGCGTTCCACCGGCGGGGGCAGCGTGGCGAACGGGAGCGCGTCGATCGCGGTGGTGGCGACCAGCTCGAAGGATGGCTTGATCGTCCCGCCGACGGTCGACCACACGTCCTTCGCCCGGTTGTTGTCGTGCGCCGCCACCGTCAGCTGCACCGGTGCGGCCAGCTCGTCCGGCAGGTGCCTGCTCGGCAGCACCTGGTTCAACGTGAAGTGGGTGAGCAACTCGCCGATCAGCTGGTGCTCGTCCCGAACGGTGCCGGCCCACGACGAGACCAGGTAGTGCAGCTCGATCATGGGCAGCTGGGGGCGGCGGTGCATCCGGCCGTCGATCATGCGGTCGACGGCCGGGCGGGGCGGTTGCGCCGACTGCCCGACGCCGAACAGGAACAGGTTCACCGTGATCCGGGACAGCTGCGCCGACCAGGTTCCCGATGGCGGATCGAATGACACGTCACCGAGTGTGCTGGGTAGCGGAAGCGCATCGCGGACCAATGCTTCCAGGCCGCTATCGATGACGGGGATGATCACGCGGATACTCCCTGAATGGCGGGTCGCGTGCCCGCTGATGGCGGTTCAGAAAGGCCGGATCGCCCCGACAATCCAGATGGGTAACACTCTGCAACCTTCCGTGCCGGGAGTCCAGAGGCCCGCCGCCGCCGCCCGGCCCCCGGATGATGCGGCGGCGCCCCGAATGGCGTCGGACGGTCATGGGCGCCCGAGCGCACCCCGGCCATCTACCGCTGATCGGGTGATCTTGAAAGGATCGACGGCGCTGTATCGGCCGGTGCCGGCCTCTTTTTTCCCGACGACCACCCGCCGGGGGCATCAGCTCTGGCGAATGGGTGAATAACCTCGCAAATGGGTGATTGAAGGTTGGCTGAGCGCTGCCGTACCGTTGGTCCCGCCGGACAGGAGGCGCTGTGGCCACAGGGAGTCGGAGGCGGAGGACGGACACCGGATCCGAAGATCATGAGCCGGTCGGCCCCGCAGCGGTGGTTCGTTCGCTGGACCTCGCCGCCCAGCGACGCGGGCTGGACGGCCATCCGGAGTGGGCGGCGGTGCGTGCCGCCCTCGCGGAGTGGACCGACCCCAGCGGCGACTCGGTCGGCGCGTCGACCGCCGCGACCATCGACCGGGCGCTGAACCGGCTGGCCGCGGTCTTCGCCCTCGACCCGGTGTCCGCCGACCTGTTGCTGGTGGTGGCCTGCGCCGACATCGATCCGAACATCGCCGCCGGGTACGGGATCCTGCTCGGCGCGGCCGCGCCGCGGCCGGCGACCGCGGCGCTCGCCCTGGAACTGTCCGGGGTCGCGGTGACATCGCCGCAGGGCAGGGCCGCGCTGGGGCCCACCGGGCCGTTGCGTCGCTGGGGTCTGCTGGCCCCCGGCGACGGCCCCTGGTCGCTCGGCCGAACGCTGGCCGCCGGGGACGACGTCGTCGGCGCGCTGCTCGGCGACCCGGTGGACGAGGCGGTGTCGGCCGCGATGGCCGTCCGCGTCCCGGGACCGGAGGATGTGTTCGGTGCCAGCGGCGTTGCCGAACTGACCGCCGCGCTCACCGCAGGACACCGGCTGTGCTGGGTGGAGGACCCGCCCGGCGGCGCCGGCGCCACCGTGGCCAGGACGGCGTTCGCCGCAGCCGACATCCGCTGCGTGACGGCGGACGTGGCGACGCGTCCCGGCGGGGTCGGGATGGTCGACGCGGCGGTGGCGGCGGTGCGATACGCGGGCCTGCGCTCCAGCGGGCTGGTGCTGGAGTCGGCAGAGCGGCTGGCCGCGGATCCGGATGGCGCCGTCGCGGTGCACCTGCTGGCCCAGGCGCCGGTCCCGGTGATCATGGTCGGTTCGTGCCGATGGAATGCCGGCTGGCATCGGGCGCTGCCCGTCACCGTCCGCACCGCGCCGCTGACCACCGAGGACCGGATCACCCTGTGGCGCAAGCACATCAAGCAGGATCAGGTACCGGACGCCGCACTGGTCGCCTACCGGCTGACACCCGAGCAGATCGACGCGGCCGCGCAGCACGCGGTCGCCCAGGCCGCGGTGGCCGGTCGCGAGCCCGATCCCGTCCTGGTGGCCGAGGCCGTGCGCATGCTCGGCGGCTCGTCGGGGCTGCGATCCGGCCTGGGATGGGCGCGCACCAGCTTCGAGGACCTGGAGGTACCGGACGAGACGCGCCGCGCGCTGGAGCGCCTGGCGTCCTGGGTCCGGCTGCGAGACTCCGTCACCGCCCGGGGCGCCGTGCAGGGCATGGGAGGCAAGGGAACCGGGATCGCGGCGCTGTTCACCGGCAGCCCGGGGACCGGGAAGACGCTGGCCGCCCACGTGATCGCGGACACCGCCGGCCTCGATCTGATGCAGGTCGACCTGTCGGGCGTGGTGGACAAGTACATCGGCGAGACCGAGAAGAACCTGGAGCGGGTGTTCGCCGATGCGGAGAACCTGAACGTCGTGCTGTTCTTCGACGAGGCTGATGCCCTGTTCGGCAAGCGCAGCGAGGTCCGGGACGCCCACGACCGGTTCGCCAACCAGGAGGTCTCCTACCTGCTGCAGAGGATGGAGCAGTTCGACGGAATCACCGTGCTGGCAACGAATCTCAAGGGAAACCTGGACGCCGCGTTCGCCAGGCGGATGCACTTCATCGTGCACTTCCCCGATCCGGACGAGCCAACCAGGCAGCGGCTGTGGCGACGGCTGCTGGCCAACGCGGGCGACACGGATCCCGACGATCCGATCGACGTCCCGCGGCTGGCCGCAGAACTGGAGCTGTCCGGCGGGGACCTGCGCAACATCGTGCTGGCCGCCGTCTACGACGCCGAGATCGAGGGCGCCGGGCTGGGCATGCGACACCTGGTGACGGCGGCCGTTCGAGAGCACGGCAAGCTCGGTCGGCGCGTGCCGCCCGGATTCGTAGGTCCGGGCGGGTGATGATCGCGCCGCCTCGGCGGGCGCGACGGTGCCGTTCAGGTGACGGGCGTTCCGGCGCGGGGCGTGCGGCGATAGGATTCCGGCGTCGAGATGCCGTGATCACCGGGGCGAGCATGTATCAGCGAGCCAGCAAGGCAGTGCCGCCGGGGAGTGCCCGGGCCGATCGGTCGCGCCCGAGCGATGCCGGCCAGCTCGCGCCCGGAGTGATGCCGGCGCTTGGACTGCTCGCGGCGCCCGCGGCGTTGCGCCGGCACGACACCCTGGTGGAGGACCCGCTCGGGGGGGCGCCGGTCGACACCGCCGTTTCGGCGGCGCTGCGACGCCGGTCCGGGGCCGGCGTGCCGCTGCCGGACTCGCTGGCCGGCCGGATGGGGGACCATCTCGGCATGGACCTCTCGGCGCTGCGCGTGCATGCCGATCCGGAGGCCGGCCGGATCGCGCGATCGGTGCAGGCCACGGCATTCACGCACGGCAACGACCTGTATTTCGCGCCGGGGCAGTACCGGCCGCAGGATCTCGATGGCCAGCGGGTGCTCGCGCACGAGGTCAGCCACGTGGCGGCGCAGCGGTCCGGCCTGGATCGTCCGGCGTCGCCGCAGCTGTCCATCGGCCGGGCCGACGACCCGGCGGAGGCCGCGGCGGACCGTTCCGCCGACCGCATGATGACCGCCCTGCGGCGCGGCACTCCCGACGGCCCGGACCTGCCGTAGCTGCCGTCACCGGCGCGGAGTGGCCACCGGGCGGGAGGGCCGCGGCCGCGTCCTCGTCACCCCTCGGTGCTGGGCTGCTCGACCGTCGGTGCCGCGGGGAGGTCGGTGGCCCGGATCACCACGATCCGGTCACCCGGCTGGAAGACCTTGACACCGCCCGAGTCGAACCGGTGCGACACCCCGCCACGGATCACGGTCAGCACGATCTCGCCCTGCGCGGACAGCCGCGCCGGGGACAGGCCGATGTCCTCCGGCCGCACCTCTCGTTCCGAGATCTGCAACCCGGCAACCGGTTCCAGCAGGTCCTCGATGAGCTCGCCGGCCTTGGGGGCGGTGATCGACAGGCCCAGCAGGCGGCCCGCCGACTCCGCGGTCGGGATCACCACGTCGGCGCCGCCCTGCCGCAGCACCCCGATGTTCTGCTGCTCCTTCACCGCGGCCGCGATGGTGGCGGTCGGGTTCAGCCGGCGGGCGGTCAGCGTCACCAGCACGTTGGTGTCGTCCCGGTCGGCCGCCACGATGACCTGCTGCGCGCCGGGCACCGCCGCCTGCCGCAACACCTCCTCGCGCCGGGCGTCGCCCAGCACCCCGACGCAGCCGTCCGCGGTGGCCGCCTTGATGTTCGTGCCGCTGACGTCCACCACCACGATGGACTCGGCCGCCATGCCCTGGTCCTTCAGCGCCGCGACCGCGCTGCGACCCTTCATCCCGTAGCCGATCACCACGGTGTGCCTCTTCACGTGTCTCCTCCAGCGGGCATACCGGAACTGCTGACGGCTGCGTTCGGTCAGCACCTCGATCGTGGTACCGACCAGCACGATCAGGAACACGAACCGAAGCGGGGTGATGATGACGATGTTGATCAGCCGGGCGCTCTGGCTGACCGGGGTGATGTCACCGTAGCCGGTGGTGGACAGCGTGACGGTGGCGTAGTAGAACGAGTCGAGCAGGCCCGACAGTCCCATGTGGTCGTTGTCCCGGTAGTCCTCGCGCTCGATGTACACCAGGAACGCCGTGACCACCACGCACGCGAGCGCGATCCCGATCCGGAAGGCGATCGCGCGAACCGGTCCCCGCTCCCTCTCGGGCAGCGCTATCCGCGGCGCGGTGGGAGTGGAGATTGCGCGGGCCACAAGGCCGCACCCTACGTCGCTGGCCGGCGGTTCCGACGCCTGACACCCCGGCCGGGGTCAGGCGGGGTCGTCGGGCGGGTCCTGGCGGGCAAGGTATGCCTCGAACTGCGCGCCCAACTCGTCCGCGGTGGGCAGCGGCGCGGAGTCTGCCAGCAGGCTGTGCCCCGACGCCGAGACGAAGGCGTCGTACTGGCGTTCCAGCTCCTGCACGACCTCGGCGACCTCGCTGTGTTCGGCGATCTGCTCGGCCAGTTGCTTCTGCACCTTGGCGGCGGACTCGTCCAGCCCGGAGGTGGGAAGCAGCAGCCCGCTGGCGTCCGCGGCGGCCTGGATCAGCGTGCGGGCCGTTTCCGGATATTCGGTGCGGGTGAGGTAGTGCGGCACGTGGGCGGCGAAGCCGAGCGCCGCCTTGCCGGACTCGCCGAGCCGGAACTCCAGCAGGCCGGTGGCGTGGCCGGGCACCTGCACGGTGCCGATCCAGTTGGTGGCGTCCGGGATCAGTTCGGGGCTGGTGGCGTGCGCGGACATCCCGGTCGGCCGGGTGTGCGGCACCCCCATCGGGATCGCGGCCAGCGTGATGGTCAGCCGGACGCCCAGCCGCTCGATGACCTGCTGGACGGCGGCGGTGAACTTCTCCCAGGCCAGGTCGGGCTCCGGCCCGGTGAACAGCAGGAAGGGTGTCCCGGACTCGTCCCGCAGCCGCTCGATCACCAGCTTGGGGGTGTCGTAGCTGGTGAAGGAGTTGGAGGCGAACGTCAGGGGCGGCCGGCGCGAGCGGTAGTCGATCAGGCCATCGGCGTCGAAGGTGACGACCGGGTGGTGCGGCAACGCGCGCCGCAGCTCCTTGACGGCCAGCGCGACACCCGACCCGGCGTCGACGTAGCCGTCCAGCGCGACGATCATGGCCGGATTGGTGTCGGCCAGCTCCTGCGCGGCATCGGCATCCACCTGGTACAGCTCGGCCGGGTCGCCGCGGAAGCGGTCCCGGGGTGCTTCGTCCATGGCATCCAGTCTCCCATCCCGCCCCTGGCGCTGGCGATCACGGCGACCCTGCTACCAGCTATGGGTGTCAGGGCTCTGCATGTGACCGACCCTGTCTGGTCGGGCGGCCGTGATGGCCGGGGCGCGTGTCGATCCCCTGAATATCTGCCGCCAGATTCGTCGGTGCGCGGCGTTTGCCCAGGTCGCGCTGATGTCGCACCGATCTTCGAGCGATCTGGCGGCAGATTTTCAGATTTGATGCCACTTCGTGGCGCCCGCGGATGGATGAAACTTGGTGGTG
>JBIQML010000281.1:0-6353 GCA_044463405.1 Nakamurella lactea
GCTGCTCCTTGATCACCCGCAGCGGCAGGTAGTGGTCGCGCTGTGCCGCCAGCACGTACCGCAGCCGTTCGATGTCGCTCGAGGAGAACTGCCGGTACCCCGACGAGGTCCGGTCGGGCGTGACCAGTTGCTCCGACTCCAGGAAGCGGATCTTGGAGATCGACAGGTCCGGGAACTCCGGCCGCAACCGTGCCAGCACCCCTCCGATGCTCAGCCCGCCGTCGCCGGCGGACGCCCCCGCTGCGGTCATGAGCCCTGAGCGGAGGATCCGGCGGTGCCAGGGGTCGAACCGGTCAGGAACACCAGCCGGAACTTCCCGATCTGGATCTCGTCGCCGCCGGTCAGCGGGGAGGACTCGATCGGTTCCCGGTTGACGTACGTGCCGTTCAGCGACCCGACGTCGACGACCTCGAAACCCTCGCCCACCCTCCGGAACTCGGCGTGCCGGCGGGAGACCGACACGTCGTCCAGGAAGATGTCGCTGTCCGGGTGCCGGCCCGCGCTCACCAGATCCTTGTCGAGCTGGAACCGCGAGCCGGCGTTCGGCCCGCGCTTGACCACCAGCAGGGCGCTGCCGGCCGGCATGGCCTCGACGCCGGCCAGCGGCTCCTCCGCGGTGTCCGCGTCCGAGTTGATCAATCCGGACGTGAAGATCGACGTGGTGTCTGCAGAGGAATCGTGGTCGCCTTGTGTCACCGCATCGCTCCTTGTCCTGCCGGACCACCGGCGCGCCGGTCGCCCCGTTCCCGTGGCCTCGACCGTACCGTGCCGACGATCCACCCGGTATCCGCCGACCGGACCGAGCTGCGCCTATGGTTCACCGACGCTCCGCTCACCGGACCCGCCGCTCCGCGGCGACCCGGCCTCGCTCCGGTCTCGCCCACCGCCCACGGCTCGCCCGGCCCTCCGCCTACTGCTCGCCGACGACGGCGGCGTATCCGTCCGCGTCCAGCAGGGCGTCCACCGCGGAGGCGTCGTCGGGCTGGATCTCGATCAGCCAGCCGTCACCGTAGGGATCGGAGTTGACCGACTCCGGGGTGGAGTCCAGCTCGTCGTTGCGGGCGGTGACGGTGCCGGACACCGGGGCCAGCACGTCCGAGACCGACTTGGTGGACTCCACCTCGCCGAGCGGTTCGCCCGCCTGCACGGTGCTGCCGGGCTCGGGCATCTGCACGAAGACGATGTCGCCCAGGGAGTTCTGCGCGTAGTCGGTGATTCCGACCCGGACCGTCCCATCGTTGGTGGGCCGAATCCATTCGTGGTCGGCGGTGTATCGCAGGTCGTCGGGGATCACGGGCCTGGCCTCTCTGCACTCGTTGCCGGTCGCTGCCCCGCCGGCGTTCCGGCCGGCCGCCAGCGGTCGTCCGTCGGCGCGTCGGAGCAACCCCGACATCATGACGTACCCGCACCGGCGGCGCGAGGGCTGGCTCGGCTCGGCCGGCGCGCTCATCGGGCGGGCTTGGCGTACTTCGGCTGCTCGGCCTGGCGCAACGCGCCCACGACCGCGCGATCGAGCTGGCTGGTGGTCATGGTGCCGCCCGCCCTCCGCACGGTGTCCAGCACCCCGCCGGGAATGGACAGCGCCGCGGACAGCGTCGGAGGGTCGCCGATCGCGGTGATGACGTAGGGCGCCGTCAGCCGGGTGCCGTCCAGCACGACGGCACCGGCGGCGCCGGTGAAGGCCGAGCTGACGCCGATGCGGGTGGTGTTCACCTGCATGGCCTCGGCACCGGCGTTGCGCAACTCCTCCATGGCATCCAGCAGCACCTCCGGCGGCACGGAGCCGGCGGGGTCTGTGATCACGATCCGCACCCCGGGGCCGGCGGCCGGAATAGTTCCGACCAGGATGCCCAGCGCCTGCGCCTGCCGCTGCGCCTCGGCCAGCGCCTCCTCGGACGACGCCCCGTTGCGACGCAACCGGTTCAACGTCGCCCGCAGGTCGGTGACCTCGGCCTGCAGGCTGTCCTCGCGATGCTGCAACCCGTCCAGCAGCGCCACCAGGTCGTCCGGCCGGGCGGTGGCCAGGGCGTCCCCGGAGCTGGTGCGCCGCACCTGGACCACCAGGGCGAAGCCCAGCATGGCGCACAGCAGGGCCACCACCACCCGGACCGCGACGTGGCTGGTGGACAGGCCGCGGGTCGTCGGCGGGCGGTGCGCGCCGGACTGCTGTGACGGGGCATCGATCTCCGCCGCCGGATCGCGAGGGTCGGTCATCGCTTCACGCCTTGAAGATGTGCCGGCGGATGGCCGCGACGTTGCCGAAGATGCGGATGCCCAGCACCACCACCACGGCGGTGGACAGCTGGCTGCCCACCCCGAGCTGGTCGCCCAGGAACACGATGAACGCCGCCACCAGCACGTTCGCCACGAACGAGACCACGAACACCTTCGCGTCGAAGATGCCGTCCAGCTTGGCCCGCAGGCCGCCGAACACCGCGTCCAGCGCGGCGATCACGGCGATCGGCAGGTACGGCGCGATCCAGTCCGGGACGGTGGGCTGCAGGAACAACCCGGCGATGATGCCGGCGAGCAGGGCGATGGCCGCGTACACGAGGCCTCCTTGCAGCGGTGACGGGGTTCGGGCGTCCGGTTGGTCGCGACCGGCGGGCCGCTCCCCGGGGTCAGCCGGTCGGGGCGGCGCTGGCATAGCGCAGATCCGGTCCGGGGGCGGCGGGCATGGTCACCGTCGACTCGGCGGCGATGTCGAAGCGGATGCCGTACAGCGAGGCGAAGGCCGAGAACCGACCGAACCCGTCGGTGGAGGCGAACGACACGTGCAACCGGGAGGGCTCGCCGATCGCGGTGATGGTGATGGGGAAGAACACCGGCGTGTTGTCCACCAGGATGGCGCCGCCGGCCTGCCGGATGGCGCTGGTGCCGCGCAGCCGCACGCCGCCCACCGACACGGCCTCGGCACCGGACGCCCACAGCCCGTTGACCAGCAGCTGGATGTCGCTGTCCAGGATCGCCCCGGAGCCGGACGATCCCTTGGCGTTGTCGATGATCACCCGCAGGCCCGGTCCCCGCACCGGCACCATGGCGCCGTCGCGCTCCAGGGACGACACGGTGGCCAGCGGGCCCGCGGCGCCGAGAGCCGCCTGCGCCGTGCGGATCCGGCCGGCCAGCACCGAGACGCTGGTGGACAGCTGGTCCACCCGTTGCTGCGCGGCCCGCACGTCGTCGGCCAGGGTGGATCGTGACCGCTCGGCGGACGGCGCGGTGTCGGCGGTCGCCCGGGCGGCGATGCCCAGCACCAGGCCGACCGCGAGCACCCCGACCGCCAGGTACCACAGTCCGACCAGCGTGCGGTGTCGCGGCGGCGGGCCGGCCGTCCGGCCGCGGCGGGCCGCGGCCTGCGCGTACCCGGGGTCGAGCGCGTCGCCCAGCAGGGAGGTCAGCAGGGCGGGTACCGGGTTGCGACGCACCGGCGGATCCTGCCCGGCGCCGACGGTTCCGTCACCGCCCTGACCGCCGACCGGCTCGTCGCGGCCGGCCACCGTGGCCCGGTCGTCGCGGTCAGGCACCGGTCAGGCTTCGTGCGGTGGGGCGGGCGTCGGGCGGCACCACCGGGGTGTTCGCCAGGATCCAGGCGGACTGCCGCAGGTACAGCACGCCCACCCACAGGTGCATGGCGATCCCCCAGATCAGGAATGCCAGCCCGACCGGTTCGGTGACGGCATGGATCTGCGGCACCGCGTACCCGAGCAGCAGCACCGGGAACGCGTACAGCAGCCCGAAGGTGGACGCCTTGCCCAGGTACAGCACCGGCAACGGCGGGTACCCGTGCCGCCGGATCAGCGGGATCGGTATCGCCAGCAGCACATCCCGGCCCACGATCAGCACCGCCACCCACCATGGGATCAGGCCCCGGATCACGAATCCGATCAGGGTGGCCAGGATGTACAGCCGGTCGGCCGCCGGATCCAGCATCTCCCCGAGCTTGCTGTACTGGTTCAGCAGCCGCGCCAGCTTGCCGTCGGCCCAGTCGGTGATGGCCGACAGCGCCAGCACGATCAGCGCCCAGCCGTCGGCGTGCGGGCCCAGCAGCAGCCACAGGAACAGCGGCACGCCCAGCAGCCGGAGCACGGACAGCAGGTTCGGCACCGTCCACACGGCGGTCGCGTCCGAGCGGTCCGTCACCTGCGCCTCCCGGATGCTGCACCTCCTGCGGCCGGCGAGGCACCGCAGCCGCCGGTCGGCCGCGAGTCTAGTGGCCGCCGGCCCTCCTCCCACCGCACACGTCCGGGGGCGGCCGGACCCGAGCGGTATGGTCCCGGCGGTACCACCGTCACGCCCGCGCGGCAGCGGTGGGACGCTGGTACCGCGCCGCTCAGGCGACGGTCATGGAAAGGACAGCAGCTGGTGAGTTCCTCCCCACAGGTCACGAGGGCCGTCATCCCGGCCGCCGGCATGGGCACGCGATTCCTTCCGGCCACCAAGGCCACCCCGAAGGAGATGCTGCCGGTGGTGGACAAACCGGCCATCCAGTACGTGGTCGAGGAGGCGGCGGCCGCCGGGCTGGAGAACATCCTGATGATCACCGGCCGGAACAAGCGGCCGCTGGAGGATCACTTCGACCGCAACCACGAGCTGGAGACCCTGCTGGAGAGCAAGGGCGACACGGCCCGGCTGCGGGCGGTGCAGTACTCCACCGAGCTGGCCAACCTGCACTACGTGCGCCAGGGGGATCCCAAGGGGCTGGGTCACGCCGTGCTGTGCGCCAAGGACCACGTCGGCGCCTCGTCGTTCGCCGTGCTGCTCGGGGACGACCTGATCGACGCCCGAGATCACCTGCTGCGCAGGATGATCGGCGTGCACGAGGCCACCGGCCACTCGGTGATCGCGCTGATGGAGGTGCCATCGGAGATGGTGCACCTGTACGGCTGCGCGGCCGTGGCACCCGTCCCCGGGGGCCTGTCGATCCCCGACAGCGACGAGGATTCCGCCGCCGAGGTGGTCGCGGTCACCGGCCTGGTGGAAAAGCCGGAACCGGCGGACGCCCCGTCGAACCTGGCCATCATCGGCCGGTACGTGCTGACACCCCAGGTGTTCGACGTGCTGGAGCGCACCGGGCCGGGCCGTGGTGGCGAGATCCAGTTGACCGACGCGCTGGCCCGGCTGATCGACACCGACCCGGCGGACGGCGGCGGGGTGCTCGGGGTGGTGTTCCGGGGCCGGCGGTACGACACCGGTGACCGACTGGACTACATCAAGACGGTGGTGACGCTGGCCTGCGAGCGGGACGACCTGTCCGGCCCGCTGCTGGAGTGGTTGACGGACTTCACAGCGGGACGCTGATCCGACGCGCACGACCGGGTTCGCGGGTCCGATGCCGAATTGTGGCCCTGGAATCGGCCGGAAACCCGGCTTCGGACCCGCGAACTCCGCAGTCACACCCACACGTGGAGCCCCCGCGAACTCCGGGCGTCAGCCGGGAAGCGCGGCGCCGCGCACGTGATCGAAGATCAACTTGGTCTCGGTGAGGGCGACCTCGTGGTGAGCCGAGAGCTGGTCCAGCACGAAGTCCCGCAGCGCGCCGGCGTCCCTGGCCACCACGTGCACCAGGAAGTCGTCGGCGCCGGCCAGGAAGTAGATGCTCCGGACCTGGGGCAGGGTGCGGATCCGGTCGGTGAACGAGCGCAACCGGTCCCGGGCGGTGGCCTGCAGCCGGACCGCGATCATGGCCTGCAGCGGGAATCCCAGGGCCGCCGGGTCGATGTCGGCGTGGTAACCGCGGATCGCCCCCGACTCCCGCAGCGCCCGGACCCGGGCCAGGCAGGTGGAGGGTGCGATGCCCACCCGCGCGGCGAGGGCGTTGTTGGGCATGCGGGCATCCCCGGACAGCGCCGCCAGGATGGCCCGGTCGATCCCATCGGCAGGGCGCGGAGCGGCGGACGGATCGGGCGGTGACGGGGGCTGCCGGGATCCCCGAACATCATTCGCCGCGGCGGTTCCGTCACCGTCATCGACTGAACTTCTGGACGTCATTTCGTTATGCTACAGAATCAATGGCGTGAATCTGGTCATGGTTCGACCGAAAGTTCATACTTCTCCCGGTAGATCGTTTGCCGTCGCCGAGAGCGAGGAGACCGGCCATGCGTATCGGGGTGCCCGCCGAGATCAAGAACCGCGAGTACCGGGTGGCGATGACGCCCGCGGGTGTGCATCAACTGACCTCCGCCGGCCATCGGGTCATGGTGCAGTCGGGTGCCGGCGGCGGGTCGCAGATTCCCGACGGCGACTACGCCGCGGCCGGCGCGGATATCGTCCAGGACGCCGAAAGGGTGTGGGCTGATGCCGAACTCGTGGTCAAGGTCAAGGAGCCGGTGGCGTCCGAGTACGGCTACCTGCGC
>JBIQML010000282.1:0-6347 GCA_044463405.1 Nakamurella lactea
AGCCCGGCGACGGTGGTGAACGGGAACTCCTCGTGGGTGATCCAGTTCTTGCGGCGGATCTCGATCGGGTCCATGCCCAGCTCGCCGGCCAGCTCGTCCATCATCCGCTCGACCGCGAACGTGGCCTCCGGCCGTCCGGCGCCACGGTAGGCGTCGGTCATCACCTCGTTGGTGAACACGTTGGTGCAGGAGAACCGGTAGGCCGGGATCTTATAGATGGCGTTGAACATGAACGCGCCAAGGATCGGCACCCCGGAGCCGACCAGCGCCAGGTAGGCGCCCATGTTGGCGGTCAGGTCGACGTCGAAGGCGGTGACGGTGCCGTCCTTGCGGGCCGACATCGTCAGGCGCTGGATCTGGTCCCGGCCGTGGTGCGCGGCCATCATGGTCTCCGAGCGGGTCTCGGTGAACTTGGCCGGCTTGCCCAGCTTGCGGGCCACCATCAGCGTGGCGACCTCCTCCGGGGTGACCTCCAGCTTGCCGCCGAACCCGCCGCCGACGTCGGGGGCGACGATGCGCAGCTGCTCCTCCGGGATCCCCTGGGAGAGCGTCAACATGGTGCGCAGCACGTGCGGGATCTGGGTGGTGGTCCACATGGTGATCTGGTCCCCGTCACCGTTGGGGTCGACCAGGGTGGAGCGGGGTTCCATGTAGGCGGGCACCAGCCGCTGCTGTCGGAAGGTCCGCTCCACGACGATCTGGTCGGGGTCGTTGCGGGCGGCCTCGATGGCCTCGGTGGCGCTGCCTCCGGTGCCGGCCTCCCCCGAATCGAACACCCAGGTCGCGGACACGTTGGTGCCCAGGTCGTCGTAGATCACCGGTGCCGAGCCGTCCCGGGCGGCGGCCAGGTCGGTGACCACAGGCAGTTCGTCGTAGTCCACCTCGACGAGTTCGACCGCGTCCACGGCCTCCGCCTTGGTGCGCGCGGCGATCACCGCGACGATCTCGCCGACGTGGTTGACGGTGTCCTTGACGACCGGCAGGTGCACGGGCGCCTTCATGTCCGGGGTGATCGGCCAGGCGCAGGCCAGCCCGCCCTGCTCGGGGAAGTCGGCGCCGGTCCACACACCGAGCACGCCGGGGGCGTCCTTCGCCGCGTCGGTGGAGATCGAGGTGATCTTTGCGTGCGCCATCGGCGAGCGGACCATCGCCAGGTGCACCATGCCCGGCAGCGACATGTTGTCCACGTAGGTGCTGCGCCCGGTGATCAGGTGCGCGTCCTCCTTGCGGGTGCGGGCGGCGCCGATCTCCGGCTGGGGCTTGCTGGGGGCTTCGGTGGTGGTCACTGGGCATCTCCGGCGTTCGCGGTGGCCATGGCGTCGGCGGCCTGCGTGACGGCCGCGACGATGTTCTGGTATCCCGTGCAGCGGCAGAGGTTTCCTTCCAGGCCCTCCCGGATCTCCTGCTCGGTGGGGTGCGGGTTCTCGCTGAGCAGCGACACCGAGCGCATGATCATGCCGGGGGTGCAGTAGCCGCACTGCAGCGCGTGCTTGTCGTGGAAGGCCTGCTGGACGGGATGCAACTGGCCGTTCAGGCCCGCCAGGCCCTCGACGGTGGTGACCTGGTGGCCGTCGGCCTGCACCGCCAGCACCGAGCAGGACTTGACGCTCCTGCCGTCCAGCAGCACCGTGCAGGCGCCGCAGTTGCTGGTATCGCAGCCGATGAGGGTCCCGGTCTTGCCGGCCTTCTCGCGCAGGTACTGCACGAGCAGCATGCGCGGCTCCACGTCATCTCGATAGGTGGTGCCATCCACCGTGACCGACAGCGACGTCATCTGTTCTCCCTTGCCCGGACGGACCATCGGGTGGCCGACGTCGCGCGCGACTGCGCGGCATCGACCGACCCACTGAGCACGACCATGCACCCGGTCCGAGAATCCCGCAACAGGTGGCGCGTCGGCTCCGCATATGCGCGCAGAAACACTATGTCGCGCCGTATCTGAGGATCGCCATGGGAGCGCTAGACGCGGGAGGCGCCGCGCAGTTCGCGATCGCTCGTCGCGCGCGGTTTGTGCGTGTCGGCGATCTGCTGCTCCGGGCCGGCCGCCGGTTGCTCGGGGTCGGCGATGCGCTGCGGCCCGGCGTAGATCACCATCGACTCCCCGCGCAGGAAACCGACCAGCGTCATGCCGGACTCGACGGCGAGCTCGACCGCCAGCGAGGACGGCGCGGAGACGGCGCCCAGCATCGGGATCCCGGCCATCAGCGCCTTCTGGGTCAGCTCGAAGCTGGCCCGCCCGGAGACCATCAGCACGGTGCCGCGCAACGGGATCCGGCCGGACTGCGCGGCCCAGCCCACCACCTTGTCCACGGCGTTGTGCCGGCCGACGTCCTCGCGCACCACCAGCAACTCGCCGGTCTCGCCGTCGAACAGTCCCGCGGCGTGCAACCCGCCGGTCTTGTCGAACACCGCCTGCCCGGCGCGCAGCCGCTCCGGGAACCCCGTCACCGCCAGTGGGGTCAACTCCAGCGGGTCGTCGGCGACCGTGAAGGCGGACTGGGTGCGCACGGCATCGATGCTGGCCTTGCCGCACAGCCCGCAGGAGGACGTGGTGTAGAAGTTCCGCGCCAGGCTGGGATCCGGAGCGGGCACCCCGGGCGCCAGCGCGAGGTCCAGCACGTTGTAGGTGTTCACCCCGTCCTCGGTGGCGCCGGCGCAGTACCGGGCGGCACTGACCTGCTCGCCGGCGGTGACGATGCCCTCGGAGATCAGGAATCCGATGGCCAGTTCCACGTCGTGCCCTGGGGTGCGCATGGTGACGGTCAGCGGCCGGCCGGCGACGCGGATCTCCAGGGGCTCCTCGACGGTGACGGTGTCCTCGGCGTGCACCGGCGGCCGTCCCAGTTGCCGCCGCACGACGCGGCGCCGGGCGGTGATCCTGCCCATCGTCACCTCCGCGCCGCCGGGATTCCCATCGCACCGACCGCGGACGGAGCGGCGGCGCCCCTGCTTGCCAGACTAACCGCCGTCCGGACCGGCCGGCACCGCGCCGAGGCCCTGCCGTCCGTCCAGCAACCGCTTGCCGGCAACCATGGCCACCGCGGCCAGCAGCACGACGCATCCGGCCACCGCCCACGCCGCCGCGAACGATGCCCGGTCCGCCACGAACCCGATCACGAACGGCCCGGCGACGCCGCCCAGCCGCCCGCCCACCTGGGTGATCGACGTCGCCCGGGCCGGTGCGTGCATGTGCGTGAGCACCACGGCGAAGTTGAACAGGCCGTTCCATCCCCAGCCCACCCCGAGCGCCATCAGCGTCCCCAGCACGAACGGCCATGCGCTGTGCGTGGCCGAGCCCACGCAGGCGCAGACATATCCGAGCACGCCGACGACCAGCATGGCGGCGATGACGCGAAAGTGCTGGCGCGCGCGGACATCCGCCAGGTGGCCCACCGCGACCCGCATCACCACGGCGGCCGCGCTGGCCACCGCGACGGCCACGCCCGCGGTGCCCTGCCCGATCCCGATCGACACCGCGGCGGTCACCAGGAACGCCGCCAGCCCGCTCGCGGCGAACACCCCGAGGCCCAGACCGGCCGCGAACACGGCCAGCGGCCCCACCGCGACCCGGGGCGCGGGGGCTGACCGGCGCTGGCTGGTGCGCGCCGCCAGCGTGGTGGGCGGCGCCGGCACGATCATCAGCGCGCCGGCGGCCAGCACGGCGGCGAACACGAACGCCCACCGCCAGCCGACGGTCAGGGCCACGGCCGGGACCGCCAGCCCGCCCAGCAGGCTCGCCAGCGGGACGGCCGCCTGCTTCACCCCGAAGCTCACGCCCTGCCGGCCGCCGCGGATCCGGCGCGCGAGGAACTGGTTGGTCGCGCTGGAGATGGTGGCGCTGACGATGCCGCTCGGCACCAGCAGCGCGATCAGCGCCACCCAGGAGTGCGCCGCCCAGGCGATCAGCACCATCAGCGCGGCGTTGACGATCGGGGCCACGCGCATCACCCGGGTGGCACCGAGCCAGTCGACCAGCCGGGCCAGCGGCACCGACCCGCAGGCCGCGCCGAGGTAGTACAGCGCCACCGCGGCGCCCAGACCGGCCTCACCGAAGTGCAGCGACGCGCGCATCTCCACGGCGAGCGTGCCGACCAGGAACACCGGCAGCGAGCCGACGACCATGATCAGCGTGGCGGCGAGAAGGTCCCGCGCCTGTCCCGCCGGTTCCGCCACCCGAGTCAACCTACCCCGGGGACGGTGCGCGGACCGCCGGTCGGCCCGGCGCTGATCTACCCTGGACGGCATGGTGCACGAGGCTGAGCGGTCGGGTGGCGAGATGCCGGTCGACACGCTCGGCCGGGGCCTTCGGGACATGCGGATCTCCGTCACCGACCGGTGCAACTTCCGGTGCGTGTACTGCATGCCCAAGGAGGTCTTCGGCCGGGACTTCGCGTTCCTGCCGCGGGACGAGATCCTCACCTTCGAGGAGATCACCCGGCTGGCCCGCATCGGGGTGGCCCACGGGGTGCGCAAGGTCCGGCTCACCGGCGGGGAACCGCTGCTGCGCAAGGGCCTTGAGGAGCTCATCGGCATGCTGGCGGCCCTGCGCACCCCGGACGGCGACCCGATCGACATCGCGCTCACCACCAACGGGTCGGCGCTCGCGCTGAAGGCGCAGGCGCTGCGGGACGCCGGGCTGCAGCGGGTGACGGTGTCGCTGGACTCGCTGGACGACGCCACCTTCCAGGCGATGAACGACGTGCACTTCCCGGTCGCCAAGGTGCTGCACGCCATCGACGTGGCGCACCAGGTCGGGCTGGGCCCGATCAAGATCAACGTGGTGGTCAAGCGCGGCGTGAACGACCACGATGTGGTCTCGCTCGCCCGGCACTTCCACGGCACGCCGTTCGTGCTGCGGTTCATCGAGTTCATGGACGTCGGCAACACCAACGGCTGGCGCATGGACGACGTGGTGCCCTCGGCCGAGGTGGTGGCCCGGATCGGCGCCGAACTTCCGCTGGAGCCGGTGCCGCCGCGGTATCCCGGCGAGGTCGCGACCCGGTGGCGCTACACCGACGGCGGCGGCGAGATCGGGGTGATCAGTTCGGTGACGGCGCCCTTCTGCGGGGCCTGCACCCGGGTGCGGATCTCCACCGAGGGCACGCTGTTCACCTGCCTGTTCGCCGACGCCGGGCACGACCTGCGGGCCATGATGCGCGCCGGCTGCACCGACCAGGAGCTGGCCGAGAAGATGGCGATCATCTGGCGCCGACGCACCGACCGGTACTCGGAGATCCGCAGTTCGCTGACCGAGGAGCTGCGCCGCTCCGGCAAGCACGTGGAGATGAGCTACATCGGCGGCTGACGGCCCCGGCGCCGGGCCGACTCCGGACGCCCGCCGGGCCGACTCCGGACGCCCGCCGCCCGCACCAGCCACGCGGTGCCAGCACCCACCAGCCACCCGCTGCATGGATCAACTTCTCCAGCATGCACGAAGTTGGTCCCACCAGCCCCGGCCGCCACATTTCCGCAACGTTCGCGCATGCCGAGGAAGTTGATCCATGCGGGGCCGTGTCAGACCACGCCGCGGTGCTGCAGGATCCGGAACGCCGCCACGCCGGGTAGCACCGGCAGCCAGAACGTGAGCGCCCGGTTGGTCAGCGCCGCCGCGATGGCGTCCGCCGGCGGAATGCCCAGCGCCGTGAGCCCCGCGATCAGCGCCCCCTCGACGGCGCCCAGCCCACCCGGGGTGGGCAGCAGCTGGCCCAGCGTCGAGCCGACCACGAAGACCGCCAGCACCGCCAGCACCGAGAAGTGCGGGGTGAACGCCGCCAGGGTGGCCACCAGCCCGAGCGCCGACAGCACCAGGAACCCCACCTCACCGACCATCAACTGGGTGAACCGCCACGGGTTGCGCAGCACCGGAACGATGGTGCGCCACATCTCCGCGGCCATCCGCAGGCCCGGCCGCAGCAGCTTCCGCCGACCGAACGGGGATGCCAGGACCGCGGCCAGGACCGCCAGCACGCAGCCGGCCGCCACGAACCACTGCCAGCCGATGTTCACCGTCCCGACGGGCACGGCGTTGCCGATGATCAGGATGCCGATCACGGTCATCGCCCCGGCCACCCCGAACGTCGCCGCCCGGTTGAGCACCAGCACGCCCACCGCGTGGGTGCGTCGCAGGCCCTCCCGCTCCAGGAACGACATGTTGATGCCGTAGAAGCCCAGCGCCCCGGCGGTGGTCCGGCCGGTGAACGCCGCCGCCACCTGCACCGCGATCGTGCGACCCACCGGCAGGCGCTCGGTGCAGGCGCCCAGGATGGTCAGCGCCGAGATCAGCACGGCGCCCATGCCGGCGGCCACCGCCAGCAGCAGCCAGCCCCATTGCGCGCGCATCACCGCCG
>JBIQML010000283.1:0-6342 GCA_044463405.1 Nakamurella lactea
GCCACCGACCCGGCCGGCACCGTCACCGACGTGATCGTCACCTTCTCGGCGGGTGCGCCGTCCTGCCCGCCGCCCTTCACGCCCTTGGCCGCGATCTTCTTGACGACGTCCAGACCCTCGGAGACCTTGCCCAGCACCGTGTAGTTCGGATCCAGGTGCGAGTCGCCGTACACGATGAAGAACTGCGAGCCGTTGGTGTTGGGGCCGCTGTTGGCCATGGCCAAGGTGCCGGCGGTGTAGGTCTCGTTGCCGGTGAGCTCGTCGGCGAAGGAGTAGCCGGGACCCCCGGAACCGGACCCGGTTGGATCGCCACACTGCAGCACCTTCAGCGTGGAGGCGGTGGTCAGCCGGTGGCACGGCGTGTTGTCGAAGAAGTGCTGGCTGGCCAGCGACAGGAACGACTCGACCGCACACGGGGCGTTCGCCCGGTCCAGCGCGAAGGTCAGCTTGCCGGAGTTGAGGGTGACGGTGGCATCGACGGTGCCCTTGTTCGCCGGGGAGAGATTGGTCGGCGCCTTCACCTTCTTGTCGGCCGTGCCGCTGGCCGGATACGAGCATGGCGTGCTCGGCGTCGTGGACGATGCCTCCGCCGTGGATGACGTCACCGTCTCGGACGCGCCGGCCGTGCCGCTGGCGCCGTCTCCGGCCGCGGTGTTGTTCGAGCCCAGGCTGGTGACCAGCCAGACCCCGCCGGCGATGACCAGCACCGCCACCACCACGCCGACGATCATCAGCCGGCGTCGCTGGGCCGCCGCCCGCTCCTGCCGCCGGACGAGTTGACGCTGCAACTTCCGCTTGGCCGCGTCGCGTCGCTGCTGATTGCTCGGCACGTATTGCTCCTTCACATGCAGTGGTTCGCCCGGCGTGCGTGCGCACCCGCCCCCGTCTGCTCGCACCGACAGGCGTGGCGCTCCGGCCCGGCGAGTGAGTCTAGGTGGCGCGGTATCGCGCACGGTGCAGATTGCCTGTGAACCGGATGTGTGCCTGAACCCTGCGCCCCGGCCCGCGACGATCTGCCCCGATAGGGTAGCCGGATGCTGGTCACGGGATTTCCGGCCGGTCCGCTGGCGGCCAACTGCTACGTGCTGGCGCCCGGTGACGGCGCCGGCTGCGTGGTCGTCGACCCTGGTCAGGCCGCCGCCGACCGGCTGTCCGCGGTGCTGGCCGAGCACCGGCTGCGCCCGGTGGCGGTGCTGCTCACGCACGGGCACCTGGATCACGTGGCATCGGCCCGGGTGGTGTGCGCCGACGCGGGCGCACCGGCCTACCTGCACGCCGCGGACCAGTACATGCTCACCGATCCGCTGGCGGCGCTGTCCCCGGAACTGCGGGCGGGCGTGACGGCCCTGCTGCAGCCCGGTGACGACCTGGACGCGCTCCGCCCGGACGAGGTGGCCGGGCTGGATGCCGGCGCGGAGCTGGACCTGGCCGGGCTGCCGCTCTCGGTGCTGCACACCCCCGGGCACACCGGGGGATCGGTGGTCTACCGGCTGCCCGGCGACGCGGACCGGCCGGAGATCCTGCTCACCGGCGACACCCTGTTCGCCGGGTCGATCGGGCGCACGGACCTTCCGGGTGGCTCGTCACCGCAGATCCTGGAGTCGATCGCCGCGGAGCTGCTGACCCGGCCGGACGACGCGCTGGTGCTGCCGGGGCACGGCCCGACATCCACGATCGGCGCCGAGCGGGCCGGCAACCCGTTCCTGACCGGGCTGGGCTGAGAGCCGGCGGCCCGTCGGCTCAGCGGCCCGGCCGGACGGCGATCACGCCCATCGGCGGCAGCGGCAACTGGCCCAGCACCTTGCCGCTGCGCAGATCGATCGGGACGACCTCGGATCCGGTGTCGACCAGCAGGTATCGGCCGTCGGGGGTGAACACCAGCAGCGTGGACAGGTCGTTGCCGGCGTTGAAGCTGCTCAACATCAGCGGGGTGTCGACCGTGCGGGCCCGCAGGTCGATCAGCGTCACCCAGCTACCGCGCCGGCCCTGATCGATCAGCGCCGCGTACCGGCCGTCGGGGGCGACCACGCCCTGCGTCACGTAGACCTCCGACGGCGCGTACGCCGGGATCGCCCGGCGCCGGCCGGTTGTCCGGTCCACGACGGCCGTGCCGCAGCGCGCGCTGGTGTCGCACTCGTAGACCAGGAATCGCGTGGGCCCGGCCGCCAGCACCCTGCCGTGCGTGACCAGGCTGGCGCCGTCCGGGCGGACGTCGTAGACCCCGCCCACCCCGACGGCCAACACGTACCCGTCACCGTCCGACGTCAGCGAGTAGCCACCGTGCGCCGCCGCGCCGGGCAGCTTCATGGTGGTGCCGGTGCGCTTGCCGCGGGCGTCCAGCAGGGCCACCGATCCGGACCCGCCCAGGGACGCCCACAGGTGCGTCGGGTCGGGGCCGGGCAGCACGACGGCCTGCCCGGTGGCGAGCGCTCCGGTGAGACCGTCGGCCGGCTTCCCGTCGGCGACGACGTAGCCGGGAACGGCGGCCAGCGGCCGGATGATCGCGGTGCTGCCGGTCACCACGAAGAACAGCACGGTTCCATCGTTGCCCAGCAGCGGGGGAACGGGGGTGACGACGAGGCGGCCGGTGGCCGGGCGATACCGGACCACCCCGTCGACCCCGTAGCCGACCAGTTCCCAGTCCCCGGCACCGGGCAGCAGTCCCTTGGGTGCGGTGCCGGTGCTGGGCGATGTGGTGTCGACGGTGGTGGTCGGCGAGGGTGGAGGCGGGACCGTCGGGGGCCCGCGGTGCGCGAGCTGCGAGGTGCTCGGGAGCATGGTGCCGCCGGAGCTGTCCGGGTGCGGGGTGCTCGGTGGGGTCTGGTTCGACACGCTCGCGGTGGACCGGTCGGTGGTCACCGGGGAGTCGGACGGTGACGGGGTCGGCGGTGCGCTGGCGGAGCCGGTGGCGTCCGGCGAGGCGGAGGGCCTGCCGCCGGCGAAGTGCTGGACGGCGATCACGGCCACCAGCACCACGAACCCGGCGGCGAGCGCGATCCACCGCGTGCGCCCCGGTCCGCCCGAGCCCCCGGCCCGGCCGCCGTGCCCGGTTCCGCCGCTGGCGTCGCCGGGTCCACCCGTGATCCACAGCTCGGCCGGCTCCGGCTCGCCTCCCGGGGTCCACGCATCCCCGGGATTGCCGTCACCGCCTGGATGTCTCATTGCGCCCACTGTGTCACGTCCGGCGCTGCGGTGCCGATCGGACGAGCGCGCCGGTCAGCCCGCCGACTGCACGGCCAGCGCGGTGACCGGTGGGATCGTCGTCGGCAGCATGGTGACCAACCCGTTGGCGGTGTTCATCGCCGCGAGCCGGCCCGAGAGGGTGGCGAAGACGAGCCACTGATCGTCGGGTGAGAACGCGAACGCCGGCGTCAGGCTCCTGGACTGGCCGTCGTCCAGGGCACCCGTCACCACCCGGTCGAGCCCGGAGCGCAGGTCGACCAGGTGCAGCTCGCTGCGAGAGAACCTGCCCGCGGTGACGGTCAGGTCGAACGCGGCGAACGACCCGCCCGGCGACAGCACTCCGGTGCGGGGGAATCGGGGAACGTCCAGCGCGAGGCCGTGCAGCCGGTGGTGGGACCCGGTCGATCGCGACACCACCGCCACCCCGCAGGACGCCGCCGCGTTGCACTCGTACACCAGGTACCCGGTCGGACCGGCGGCCAGCACGGTGCCGTGGGTGACCAGGCTCAGACCTGTCGGGCGCGCGTCGTAGGCGCCGCCGACACCGGTGATCAGCGCGTACCCGGCGCCGTCGGGGGCCGGCCAGTCGTTCGGATCGATGGAGGCCAGGTCGATTCGCGGGCCGAGCGGCTGCCCTCGGGAGTTGACCAGCAGCAGGGGAGCGGCCACCCCGCCCGCGCCGGACACCCACAGCCGGCCCGGTGTTGGCCCTGGCAGCGTCGGGCCCCCGCCGGCCAGCCGCCCGGTCAGTTCGGTGGCGGGATCGTGTATCGGGATGGCGTAGCCGGTCGCCACATCCATCGGCCGCAGCACCGCCGCGCGCGGGGTCAGGACGAGCGAGTATCCGCCGCCGCTGGGCTGGAACGGCACCGGAGTGATCGTCACCGCGCCGGTGGCCGGCCGGTATCGGACGATCGCGCCGCCGGGCTGGTAGCCCACCACCTGCCAGTCGTCGGTGGTGGGCAGCACGGCCGACGGCACGACGGTGCTGCGGGATGGTCCCGACGTCGGAACGCGCGCCGTGCTGGCGGGGGTGGCGGTCATCAGATACGGCGTGTCGCCGAGTGTCTGGGACTCGACGGTGCCAGTCGACCCGGTGGGACCGGTTGACTCAATGGGCACGGTGGACCCGGTGGGGGACGGAGGCCTCGAGGTCGGTGACGGCCGCCCGGGCGAGCTTGATCCCTGGTCTGTGGGCGCGGACGTCGGCGGGGCGCTGGTGGCCGAGCTCGGCGACGCCGTTGGCTGCCCTCCGGCATAGTGCTGCACGGCGATGACCGCGACCAGCACCGCGAAACCGGCGGCCAGGACGATCCACCGACCGCGCCCCGATCCGCCCGGTGCCCGCCCGTGCGGTCCGTGCCCGGGCGCTCCCGTCACCGCCGGGATGCTCCATCGGTTCTAAGCGTCCGCCGCGGGCGGCGCCATCCGTCCGGTCATGTCGCCGGCCGGATCGCCATGGCGTTCATCGGTGGTATCGGCAGCGGGTCCAGGAGATGCCCGGTCCGGGTGTCCACCGGGGTGGCCCGGACCGTGCCGGCGACCAGTAGGTAGCGGCCGCTCGGGGAGAACGCCAGCCCGGACGTGAGGTCGTTGACGTTGCCGACGGTGGCCATGTTCAAGGTCAGCATGTGTGATCGCCCGGTGCGCAGGTCGACCAGTTGCAGCCTCGTTCCGTCGGCGTCGAACCGGCGCACCGCTGCGTACCGGCCGTCCGCCGAGATGACGCCCTGCGGTCCGAATGTTTGGACGGCGTCGAAGGTCAGGGCTGCCAGGGCGCGCTTGGCGCCGGTCTTGCGATTGATCACCGCCGACGAGCACTGCCCCTTGTCGTTGCAGTCGTAGACCAGGAACGCGGTGGGTCCGGCGGCGACGACCTGACCGTGGGTCACCAGGTGCGCGCCGTCCGGGCGGACGTCGTAGACGCCGCCGATGCCGTAGGCCAGCGCGTAGCCGGCGCCGTCCGAGGTGACGGCGTAGCCGCCCCCATCGCCGAGTCCGGTCGGCACCCTGATGGTCGTGCCGGTCGCCCTGCCGTGCGCGTTCACCAACACCAGCGAGGTGCGCGGGGGTGCTCCGTTGGCCGGGTTGTTCGACGACGTGAGCCACAGGTGGTCGGCGTCGGGTCCGGGCAGTACCCGGGCGGGCTTGCCCAGCAGCCCGGGCAGCGGCACGGCCGGTTTCCCTTCCGGCACCAGGTAGCCGGGGACGTTGTCCATGGACCGGATGATGGCCGCGGTCCGCGTCACCACGAAGGACAGGATGTTGCCGCTGCGGATCGGCGGGACCGGTGTGACGGTGAGCGCGCCGGTGGCAGGCCGGTAGCGGATCAGGCCCGCCGGGCCGTAGCCGACCAGTTCCCATTTCCCGGCCCCCGGCAACGACGCCTTCGCCACGGTGCTGGTCCTCGGCGAGGTGGTGTTGACGGCCGGGTGGGAGTGCGACGTCGTGGGCCCGACATCCCCGTTCTCGCCCGGTGCGCTGGCCCATTCGGTCACGTCGGTGGGGCGGGGGCGGTGCGGGCGGGTCTCGATCTGCGGTGCTGCGGTGCCGGACGCGGTGGTGCCGGACTCGGCTGTGCTGGATCGCGCGGTGCTGGACGGGGCTGTGCTGGATCGCGCGGTGCTGGACGGGGTCGGTGCGCTGGAGGATGTCGTGGGATCCGGTGATGCGACGGGCCTGCCGCCGGCGAAGTGCTGCACCGCGATGACCGCCACCAGTACGACGAACCCGATGGTGAGCGCAATCCACCGGGCGCGCCGGCCGCCGTCACCGCCGCCCGCACCGACCGGCGGGTGGCCTCCGGGTGGGCCTCCCGGGCCCGCTGGGCCTCCCGGACCGCCGGGCGCTCCCTGACCGCCCGGCACTCCCGGACCGCCCTGCTCGCCGGTGATCCACAGCTCGGCCGGCTCGGGTTCGCCGCCGGGCGGCCGTCCGCCGGAACTCCCGTCACCGCCTGACCCTGCCATCGGTTCCCACTGTGTCACGATCGGGACAAAAGTGTCGAGCGTCCGAGAAGCCCGCCGCCGATTCGTGCTGCTGCGCCGCCGGCCCGTCCGCGCTGAACCAGTTCGACCGGCCGGCCGCCCGGCTGGAACAATGCCCCGGTGAGCAAGATCGCCCCGCTGAGCGGCTTCCCGGAGTACCTGCCCGCCGACC
>JBIQML010000284.1:0-6330 GCA_044463405.1 Nakamurella lactea
GAACTGGGAGTACTTGAGCACCGCCCGCAACGAGGCGCTCGACAGGCTTCGTCCCGGCGCCGACCCGCGCCAGGTGTACAAGGCCTACGTCGACGCCATGGGCCCGCTGGCGGAGTACGCCATCGCGTTCTTCGGGCACGGCCTGGGCATCGGTGTGCACGAACGGCCGTACGTGAGCGCCACCTCGCAGGACGAGATCGTGGAAGGCGCCACCATCGGCGTCGAACCGTTCGTGATGATCCCGGGCAACTACGGGCTCCAGATGAAGGACGTCGTTCAAATCACCGCCGACGGGTATCGCATGCTGTCCGATCGCATGGACGGCGGTGAGCTCGTCAGCGTCGAGATATAGCGTCGCACAACCGAGATTCCCATCCGGCGACACCCGGAACACGTCAGCGCACAACAGCCTCAAACTAGACTCAGTGGAGCGCCACGCCATGCAGATCACCGATATGAGTCTCTTCCTGGTCACGCTTCGGAGCCGGAGAGAGCATCGGTGGGCCAACCTCAAGCAGACGGTCGGCTCGTATGTCCTGTGCAGGATCACCTCGGACGATGGAGTGTCCGGCTGGGGCGAGGCCACCGCGCTGGGCAGTTGGGGTGGCGACTTCGATCGCTACTACGGCGAGACACCCGACAGCGTCTGGTACGTCCTCACGAAGCTGATCGCTCCCGCCGTCCTCGGTCAGGACTTCAGCGACCGGCACGAGATTCTCACCAGGTCACGCGGGGCGGTCCGCGGACATCCCTACGCGAAAACCGCGTTCGAGTGCGCAGTGCTGGACCTGGTCGGGCGCACGAAAGGTGTTCCGGTCTACGAGCTACTGGGAGGGCGAACGCGCGATCGAGTGTCGCTCGCCCACAGTATCGGCCTGATGCCCGTCGACGCGGCTGCGCGAGAGGCGGTCGAAGTCGTCGAGGGCGGGATTCGTTCCATCAAGCTGAAGGTCGGCGAGGATCCCGAGCGCGACGTCACCCTGGTCGCACAGGTGCGGAAGGCGGTTGGCCCCGAGATCAACCTCTTCGTGGATGCCAACCAGGGCTGGCAGACGGCGCGGCGGGCGCTGCCCGTCGTGCAGCGGATCGCCGAGCATGGGGTGCGATACGTGGAGCAGCCGGTGCAGGGGCTCCGCGAGATGGAGGCCCTCGCCCAGCGGGTCTCCGTGCCGATCATGGCCGACGAATCGATGTGGACGGCGCGGGACATGGCCGACATCGCGCTGGGAGGTTCGGTCAAGCTCGCCTCGATCTACACGTGCAAGGCCGGCGGCTTGCACGGCGCCATGGTCGCCGACGCGGTGGCGACCGCCTTCGACATCGGCACCAACGTCAATGGGTCGGGGGAGACCGGGGTCGGGAACCTCGCAAACCTGCATCTGGCCGCGTCCATGCGCAGCCTGTCCGAGGCCTGCGTCATTCCGATCTCGCAACGCACGGACGACATCACCAGCGAGGTGGCGGGCCGGATGTACACCGACGACGTGCTGACGCGTTCGATGACCGCGGAGAACGGCGATCTGCTGGTGCCGGACGGGCCGGGATGGGGGATGGAGGTCGACATGGCGAAGATCGACGAGCTGGCCATTCGCAGCGAGGACGTGTCGGCATGAGCGGCAACGGGTTCTGCATCATCGGTGCGGGTGCCGGCGGACTCGCCGCGGCGGCCACGCTGGCCGAGCAGGGGATCCCGGCACAGGTCTTCGGGCGGACCGCGAAGCGGTTCGACGAGCTGGACGCGCACGGCGGCCTGGTGAAGATCGAAGACGGGAAGCGGACACGCGTCGACGTGTCGTACACGACGGACATCGCTGAAGCGCTCCGCGACGTGACCGCTGTCGTCCTGATGCTGCCGACCTCGACCATCCCCTGGTATGCCACGCAGATGGCCCCGCACCTGGCCGAGGGTGCGCAGGTCCTGCTCGCCCCCGGTCACACCGGAGGGGCGCTGGCCTTCCGCCAGGCCCTGCTGAACGCCGGCCGCGATGGTGCCGACCTGGTCATCGGCGAGACGTCTTCCCTGCCGTTCATCACCAGGATGACGGGACCTGCCGAGGTCACCGTATGGCGGCGAACACGTGACCTGCTGCTGGCCAGCCTTCCCAGCTCAGGTTGCGACGCGCTGATCGAGACCTTCGGCCCCATCATCCATTCGATCGTGCCGGCCAAGAATGTGTTGGAAAGCTCGTTCTCCAACATGAATGCCGTGATGCATCCGCCGGGAATGGTGGGCAACATCGGGTGGATCGAGGCCACGGGTGGGGCCTTCAAGTTCTACAGCGAGGGCGTCACCCCCGGGGTGGGGCGCATCATCGAGGCGATCGACCACGAGCGCCGCGCCATCGGATCGGCCTACGGTCTCGACCTTCCTCCGTTCCTCGAGGTGTTCGAGCGCAACGGATTGGTGACGCGGGAGATCGCCAGCCGCCACGACGTGTACCTGGCCATCCACGAGAGCGGGCCCAACAAGGAGATCGACGCGCCGTCGTCCATGAGGGACCGCTACGTCGAGGAGGACATCGGCGCCGGTCTGGTGGCGCTGCGGGCCTTCGCCGATGCGGTCTCGGTGGCCACTCCGGTCATCGACGCCTGCATCGTGCTGGCGAGCACGGCCAATGGTGTCTCGTATCTGGACGCCGGGCTGAACGCTGCGGTTCTCGGAATCGATGGGCTGGACAAGCAACAGATCCTCGATCTGGTGACGAGGGGCTGACGTGCCGGCGACGAGGTCGAAAGGAGGGAGGCGATCGTGGAATTCGGCTGCAGCGTGATTCCCACCGGGAACAGTGCGGCCTTGCGGTCGTCAGCCGCCCTGGCGGAACGACTGGGCTACCAACGCTTCTGGATCCCGGATCAGCACTTCCTCGGCGATCCGTTCGTGATCCTGCGTGACCTCGCACAGCACGTCTCGATCGACTTGGGGCTCGCGCTGACCAGCCCGTTCTCGCGTCACCCGGTCCAGATCGCACGAGCGATGGCGACGGTGTGCCAGCTCGACGACCGGCACCGGAGCTGGATCCTCGGAATCGGGCGGGGGAATAGCAATCTCGTTCTGGGGCCGCTCGGGCTGGCGGAGGGAGCCGACGTCGACGGGCTGCTCGACGGCGTTGCCACCATCAAGCGACTGCTCGGTGGCGGAACGGTGGATCCGTCTTCCTCGCGACATGTCACGGAAGCGGTCAGCCTGGGGTTGGATCCGGTGAGCTGCCCCGTCTACGTCGGCACCAGGGGACCGGTGACCATACGGCGGGCGGCCCAGGTGGCGGACGGCGTCATCGTCGAGTCCATGTTCCAGCCCGATATGGCACGATGGTGCCGGTCGATCCTGGACGGATCGGCAAGCCCCGGCTTCCCCCATGTGTCCTGGCAGGCGGTCTTCGTCACGGAACAGCGGAGCCGCATCCCCGACGATGTGCGGGCGTTCGCGGCCCTGCTGATGCGGACCACCGCGCCCAGCGTGCTCGTGCGCATGGGGATCGATCGGTCGTTGATCGCGCGAGCGGCGAGCAGAACGCTGCGCGCGGAAGACCTCTCGGACAGGGCCGTGAGGGCCTTCGTGGCCGTGGGCACGCCAGCCGAGTTGCGCGAGACCGTACACGCGGCCCAGGAGGCCGGCGTGACGATCTGGTCCTCGATCTTCATCGACTCCGACGGGCAGACGGCCGCGGACGGAATGCAGCGGTTCTCCGACGCAGTGATCACTCCACTCCGGGAGGGGGCGACCGCACATGGATCGGCGTGAGCGGGGAGCGGACTCGGCTGCGACGGGCGGGGCGGGACGGCGGCGGCCGGGGCATGACGACCGAGGCGAGGAGGACTGGTGACGGGTAGCCAGCAAGAAGCCGATGACGATGTATTCGTCCGGATCGAGGGCCTCAGCCTGAGCTACACCAGCAAGGGCAAGGCGATCAACGCCCTGAAGTCCGTCTCCCTGGCGATCAGACGAAATGCCGTGGTCTCCATCATCGGACCGTCGGGCTGCGGCAAGAGCACCCTGCTGAAGGTGATCTCCAAACTGCTGCCCGTCGGACAGGGCGCCATGTTCATCGACGGCGAGCCGGCCGACGGGGTGGACCTCACCGGCAGGCTGAGCTTCATGTTCCAGCAGCCGCTGCTGCTTCCCTGGCGCACCGTGCTGGACAACGTCCTGCTGCCGGTACAACTCCTCAAGCGCGATCCCCACCTCGGACGGGAGTCGGCCGAGGACCTGCTGGATGCGGTCGGCCTCGCACGGGCCAAGCAGTTGAGGCCGAACGAGCTGTCCGGCGGCATGAGACAGCGGGCGTCCCTCGCGCGTGCGTTGGTGACCAGCCCGGAACTCCTGCTGATGGACGAACCGTTCGCGGCAGTCGACGAGATCACCAGAGAGGGCCTGCAGTACCAGCTCCTGGAGCTTCGCAAGCAGTGGAACACGACGGTCGTGCTCGTCACCCACAACGTCGAGGAGGCCGTTCTGCTGTCCGACACGGTGGTGGTGATGTCGGATGCGCCCGGGACCATCAGGCATGTGGAAGAGGTCTCGTTCCCGACGGCACGCAACGCGCAGGTTCGGGGCAGCGACGAGTTCCATCACATCGCGGACCGTCTGAGATCACTGCTAGCGCAGGGGAGTGGGCTCTGAGATGAACCGAATGGTGTCGTGGGTCAGATCGAATGTGTCCGCCTTCGGACTCGTCGTTGCCGTGCTGGCCGTGTGGGAAGCTGCGGTCAGGCTGCTCTCGGTTGAGCCCTTCATCCTCCCCGCGCCCTCAAGTGTCCTGGCCGACCTGTGGAAGGAGCGCGCATACCTGTTGAGCAACACGCCCGCGACGGTGATCGAAACCTGGGCGGGATTCGCGCTGGGTCTGGTTGCCGGGGTGGCGCTGGCGATCCCCATCGCCTTGACGTCGTTCGGGGCGAAGGCCATCATGCCCCTCCTGGTCGCGACTCAGGCCGTTCCGAAAACGGCGCTGGCCCCGCTGTTCGTCGTCTGGTTCGGATTCGGCCTGACACCGAAGATCGTCATCGCTGCCCTGATCGCGTTCTTTCCCATCGTGGTGAACCTGGCCAAGGGTCTGACCGCGGTCGAGCCGGAGCTCGTCCAATACTTCCGAACCCTCGGCGCCAGTGGCACGAAGATCTTCGTCCGGCTGCGGTTGCCCAACTCGATGCCGTACTTCTTCGCCTCCCTCAAGGTGGCGGTATCCCTCGCGACCGTCGGAGCGATCGTGGGCGAGTTCATCGGGGCCGATTCGGGGCTGGGCTTCGTCATCCTGCAGGCGATCAACAACCTGGATACCACGATCATGTTCGCGGCGCTCTTCATGGTCAGCCTGGTCGGAATCATCTCTTACGGGATCGTCGGGCTGGTCGAGCGCCTGTTGTTCGGGTGGCAGATCTCAGCGGACAGGGAGGTGCCGAGTACTGCGTGAACCAAGCGTTGCGAAGTGTCCAAAGCGGTGACGGTTCGAAGGGAGTGACAATGAAGATGTGGCAGGTGCGGCGGCGATGGGTGGCCGTCGCGATCGGCGCCGTGGTAGCGGTTGCCGGCTGTGGAAGTGCAGGCTCCGGCGGTGGTTCGGGAAGTGGCGTCTCGGCTGATGGTTCGAGCGGCGGATCCAGCCCGTCGGCGTCCTCGGTCGCCAGCACCAGTGCGGACTCCACCACGGAGTCGGCCGCTGCGAGTGGAGGCGACAGTGCAGAACCGCTGAAGGTGACGCTGCGGCTGGACTGGCTGTGGGGAGCCGAGCACACGCCGTACGTCCTTGCCAAGTCTCTCGGATATTTCGCGGACGAGGGTCTGGACGTACAGATCGACGAGGGTCACGGTTCCAACGTCACGTCGACCCTGGTGACGACCGGGAAGGCGAATTTCGGCGTCGTCTCGGCGGGGCAGGTGATCGTGGCTCGGAGCCAGGACTACAAGCTGCAGGCGGTGATGAACGTGCTGCAACACAGTCCGAGCGGAATCTGCTACGACACCCGCGAGATGAAGCTGAACAGCCTCAAGGACCTCTACGGGAAGACGCTGGGGGTGGTCCGTGCGAGTTCGGCCTACAACGAGTGGAAGGCAGTGCAGGCGATCAACGACCTTGACGCTTCCAAGATCAAGGAAGTCGACGTCGGATCCTCCTTGGTGCCTGCGATCGTTTCGGGCAAGGTGCATGTGATCACCGGGTGGTCGTTCAACCAATGCCTGCAGGCAAGTGTCGAGGGCGTGCCTCTGGCCAGCCTGTCGTACAAGGACTACGGGTTGGACAGTCCCAACACGACCATCGTGGTCAACACCGACTTCGAGGCCGAGCACCCCGACGCCGTGAGAGGCTTCGTCAGCGCGGTGACGAAGGCGCT
>JBIQML010000285.1:0-6326 GCA_044463405.1 Nakamurella lactea
TCGACATGGACGGCACCCTGATCGACTCCGAGAGGCTCTGGACGATCGCCCTGGAGGAGGTCGCGCGGGAGCTGGGCGGTGAGCTGTCCGCCGAGACCCGCACCGCCATGGTCGGAACCGACCTGGTCAGCTCGGTGCAGATGCTGCTGGACGACGTCGGTGCACAGACCGACATCGAGATCGCCAAGCGGCTGCTGGTATCCGCGGCCGCCGAGCAATTCGCCGGCGAGATCGAATGGCGGCCCGGAGCGCGGGAACTGCTGGACGCGGTCCGGGGGTCCGGGCTGCCGGCCGCGCTGGTCACCTCGACGCACCGCAACCTGGTGTCCCGCGCGCTGGAGACCATCGGTCGCGAGCGTTTCGACGCGATCGTGTGCGGTGACGACGTGCATCGGACCAAGCCGGACCCGGAGCCCTACCAGCGGGCGCTCGCCCAGCTGGAGGTGCCCGCGCGGAACGCGGTGGCCATCGAGGACTCGCCGGCCGGATCGGCATCGGCCAGGGCGGCCGGCATCATCACCCTGGTGGTGCCGCTGGAGGTCCCGGTCGCGGCGGCGCCCGGACTGATCGTCACCGACTCGCTGGTGGGCGTGACGGTTCCGTCCCTGGCGGCCCTGCTCGGCCCCGAACACGATGCGCCCGACGGCTGACAGACACCGGGTCGTCGCGGCGGTACTGATCCGGGACGCTCGTGTGCTGCTGGGATTCCGGCACCTGGCAGCGAGCGGCGCAGGGGACCGGCGCGCCGATTCCTAGACCTGCCGCCGACCGAGGACCACCGCGTGGCCCGGATCCACCGTCACCTGCTGGTCGTCCTCGCTCAGTTCCACCCGGCCGCCCGTGCCCAGCAGGATCTCGACGCCGCCCGCGCGGGGGACCGGAATGGTGCGCGGCCCGTCGGAGACGTTGGCGGCGGTGACGATCCCGCCGCGGTCGATCGCGATCCACCGCTGGTCGTCGTCACAGGAGACGGCGATCCGGTCGAACCGGGGGTCGGTGAGTTCCGGTCGAGCCCGGCGCAGCGCCAGGAGTTCTCGATAGAACTCCAGCATCCGCGCGTGGCCCGGATCGTCGAGTTCGGCCCAGTCCAGCTTGGACCGGGCGAAGGTGGCCGGGTCCTGCGGGTCCGGCACGATGCTGGGATCCCAGCCGTGCCGGGCGAACTCCTCGATCCGGCCGGCGGCCGTCTTCTCCTCCAGCTCCGGCTCGGGATGCGAGGTGAAGAACTGCCACGGCGTCGCGGCCGCCCACTCCTCGCCCATGAACAGCATCGGGGTGAACGGTCCGGTGAGCAGCAGCACGGCGGCGATGGCGAGCTGCGCGGGGTTCAGTTGCGCGGTGAGCCGGTCGCCGGCCGCCCGGTTTCCGATCTGGTCGTGGTCCTGGGTGAAGGTGACCAGCCGCCAGGTGGGGGTGGTGTGGGTGTCGATGGGCCGCCCGTGGCTGCGCCCGCGGAAGCTGGAGTATCCGCCGGCATGGAAGTAGCCGCGCTCCAGCACCGTGGCGATGGCGCTCATCGACCCGAAATCGGCGTAGTAGCCGGTCCTCTCGCCGGTCAGCGCGACGTGCAGCACGTGGTGGAAGTCGTCGTTCCAGGCCGCGGTCAGGCCGTACCCGCCGGCGGCCGGCGGGGTGTACAGCCGGGGGTCGTTCAGGTCGGACTCGGCGATCAGGCTCAGCGGCCGGCGCAGGTGGGCCGACAGCGCGTCCACCTCGGCGGCGAGCTGCTCCAGCAGGTGCACCGCGCGGGTGTCCGCCAGAGCGTGCACGGCGTCCAGCCGCAGGCCGTCCACGTGGTAGTCGCGCAGCCACATCAGGGCGTTGTCGATGATGTAGCGGCGCACCTCGTCGGAGTCCGGGCCGTCCAGGTTGACCCCGGCGCCCCAGGTGTTGGCGCGGTCGGCGTGCAGGTACGGCCCGAACTCCGGCAGGTAGTTCCCGGACGGGCCGAGGTGGTTGTAGACGACGTCCTGGATCACCGCGAGCCCGCGCCGGTGGCAGGCGTCCACGAAGCGCTGGTAGGCGGCCGGGCCGCCGTAGGGTTCGTGCACCGCGTACCACAGGACGCCGTCGTAGCCCCAGCCGTGCGGACCGTTGAACGCGTTGACCGGCAGCAGTTCCACGAAGTCCACGCCGAGGTCGACCAGGTGGTCCAGCCTGTCGATCGCCGAGTCCAGCGTGCCGTCCGGGGTGAAGGTGCCGATGTGCAGCTCGTAGATCACCGAGCCGGCCAGTTGCCGTCCGGTCCAGGCAGCATCCCCCCAGGTGTGCGCGGCCGGGTCGAACGTGCGCGAGGGGCCGTGCACGCCGTCCGGCTGGCGGCGGGATCGCGGATCGGGCCGGACCGGGCCGGCGTCCAGCCGGAACCCGTAGTCGAGGTCGCCCGCGGCGTCGACGGCCGCGGACCACCATCCGCCGTCGCCGGCCGTCATGGGATGCTCGTCACCGCTCGCGATCAGCGTCACCGCCCCCGCGTTCGGCGCCCACACCCGGAACTCCCTCATGTTCGTCACCGTAACGGCATACCCGGGTTCGGGCCGCATGCATGATCGTCGCGATCCTGTGACGCCTGTGGCCCGTGGGACCACGTTCGTGCATGCCTGCACAGTTGATCCATGCGGGGCGGGGTCGGGCCGGGTTGGTGGGGTCAGGCGGGGCGGACCAGCAGGGCGACGGGGTATCGGTCCAGCAGGTCGGCCGGCCGGACGGTCACGGTGTGCTCGGGGGCGGCGGTGACGGGGCCCGCCGGCGGGGCGCCGTCCGGGTAGCGGCGGCCGGTCAGCAGGTCGGTCCACGGGCCGGCGGGCAGCGTGATCGTGGTGTCGGCCCAGCCGCCGGCGCGCGCCAGCCCCACCGGCAGCCGGGTCGCCACCGTGACGGCCCCGCCGCGGTCGAAGGCCACCACGTGCGGTGCGGCCGGGCCGGACGCCTCCAGCGGCTCGTACATGGTGAACAGCTCCGGCCGGTCCCGGCGCGCCCGCAGCGCCCGGGAGGTGACCAGCAGCTTGGCCGCGCCGGACCCGTCGATCGGCGGCAGCCACCCGCCGTCCAGACGGTCCAGCAGGTCGGCCGCGCCGCCGGGCGCCATCGGGTCGAACGGGCGCCGGTTGTCCGGGTCCACCAGCGAGTTCTCCCACAGCTCGGTGCCGCGGTAGACGTCCGGGACGCCGGGCAGGGTGAGCTGGATCAGCTTGGCGGCCAGCGAGTTGGACCAGCCCGCGAGGCGGATCCGGTCGGCGAACGCGGCCAGCTCGCGGGCGATGACCGGGTCGTCGTAGCAGGCGTCCACCAGGGCGTGCAGCAGCCGCTCGAACCCCGCGTCGGGGTCGATCCAGCCGGTGGAGTTCCCGGCCTCGCGGGCGGCCTTCTCCGCGTAGCCGTGCAGCCGGTCACGCTCGATCGGCCAGGCCCCGACGGCGGCCTGCAGCAGCAGGTTGCCCAGGATCGGATCGGGGAACGCTCCCGCTGCTTGCCCGGCCCGTAGCTGCCCGCTCTGTACTTGCCCGGTCTCGCCGGGCACGTCCAGAGGGCGGGCCAGCCAGCCCGTCACCGCCGACGCCCACTCGTCGGCCACCTCGGACAGCGCGTCGATGCGGGCCCGCACGTCCTCGCCGCGCTTGGTGTCGTGGGTGGACAGCGTGGTCATGGCGTCCGGCCAGGTGGCCAGCCGCCGGCGCTGCCCGGCGTGGAATTCGCCGGCCGTCACCGAGAAGACCGACGGATCGCCGCCGACCTCGGTCAGCGAGGTCAGCCGGGGGTAGCGGTAGAAGGCGCAGTCCTCCACGCCCTTGGCCATCACCGACCCGGTGGTCTGCTGCAGCCGAACGGCGAACTCGGTGCCGGCTCGCCGGGCCTCCGCCCCGATGTCGGCGAGGACGCCGGCCAGGTCCGGCCGACGGCGCTGCGCCTCGGCCAGTGCGGCAGCCAGGTGGTCGTCACCGGAGTCGGGCAGGTAGCTGCGATAGACGCCGAAGCAGGTCAGCAGTTCGGCGATGGCGTCCAGGGCGACCTGGAACGTCGGGCCGATGGCGGCGGAGCTGCCGCCGTCGCCGGACCCGTGCACCAGCCGGGCCAGCCGGCGCACCTCCGAGCCGAGGATGCCGTCCGCGACCCCCCGCTTGGTGGTGTGCACCAGGTCCGACCACGACACCGGCGATCCCCGCAGCGCGGCATCCAGATCGTCCAGCGCGGCCAGGCCGGCCGGGTCCACCAGCAGCCGGTCGATGTCGGCCAGGGTCTCGTACCCGGTGGTGCCCGCGCACGGCCAGCCGGCCGGCAGGTCCTCGCCGGGCTCCAGGATCTTCTCCACCACGGTCCACCCGCCGCCGGACAGTTTCGCCAGGTCGCGCAGGTATCCGGCGGGGTCGGCCAGCCCGTCCGGGTGATCGACGCGCAGGCCGTCCACCCAGCCGGCGTCCAACCAGCGCGCGATCTCGGCGTGCGAGGCGGCGAACACCTCGGGCCGCTCCACCCGGATGCCCGCCAGCGAGCTGACCGCGAAGAACCGCCGGTAGTTCAACTCGGTGTCGGCGCGCCGGAAGTTCATCAGCCGGTAGTGCTGCCGGTCGTGCACCTGCCGCGGGGTTCCGTCACCCGTGCCGTCGGCGATCGGGAAGGAGTGCTCGTAGTAGCGCAGCCGGTCGCCGTCCACGCGCAGCGCGTCCAGCTCGCCGTCCGGGTCGGCGGCAGCGTCCCCATCGGCAGGATCCCCGAGGACCGGCAGCAACACCCGGCCGGCGCCGGCGTCCCAGTCGATGTCGAAGGCCGCCGCGTGCGGCGAGTGCCGCCCGCGGGCCAGCACGTCCCACCACCACACGGACAGCTCCGGAGTGGCCACCCCGACGTGGTTGGGCACGATGTCCACCAGCACCCCGAGGCCGGCGGCGTGTGCCGCTCCGGACAGTTCGGCCAGCCCCTCCCGGCCACCGCGCGCCGCGTCGGTACGGGAGTGGTCCACCACGTCGTAGCCGTGGTCGGAGCCGGGCTCGGACTGCAGCAGCGGGGAGCAGTACACCCAGCCGGCGCCCAGCCGCTGCAGGTAGCCGACCAGCCGCGCCGCGTGCTGCAGGGTGAACGAGGCGTTGATCTGCAGCCGGTAGGTCGAGGCGGGCACCGCGCCGGTGCCCGGCCCCCGGGCCGTGCGTCCCGTCGCCGCCGTACCCGAGGGCCCCGTCACCGCCCTACCGCCCTGCCCCGTTGCCGCCCGGCACCACCGGGATGCCCGCCGTGGTGGGCGCCAGCGCCTCCGGTACCGCCGCCGCCGGAGCCACCCCGGCCCCTGCCTCCGCCGGCGGGTGACCGTCGGTGCCGATCAGCACCACGGTGCCGCGTGCCGTCACCGTCACCGACTCGCCGGCGGTCAGCGGAGCCCCGTCACCGCTGATCCCCGAGGTGTCGATCACGGTCTGCCACGCCGGGCTGAACTCCTCCGGCGGCAGCGCGAACTGCAGGTCCTCGTGGTGCGCGTTGAACAGCAGCAGGAACGAGGAGTCCACCACCGGCTGGCCGCGCTCGTCGGTGCCCCGGATGCCGTTGCCGTTCAGGTACACCGCCACCGACCGGCCGAAGCCGGCATCCCAGTCCTGCTGGGTCATCACCTCGCCGGCCGGGGTCATCCACACGATGTCCGGCAGCGGCTCGCCCTCGCCGCGGGCCACCGGGCGGCCGTCGAAGAACCGGCGGCGCCGGAACGTGGGGTGCTGCCGGCGCAGCCGGGCCACCGCCGCGGTGAACTCCAGCAGCGCCGTGTCGGCATTCTCCCAGTCGATCCAGGTCAGCTCGGAGTCCTGGCAGTAGGCGTTGTTGTTGCCCCGCTGGGTCCGGCCGAGCTCGTCGCCGTGCGAGATCATCGGCACGCCCTGGCTGAGCAGCAGCGTGGCCAGGAAGTTGCGCTGCTGGCGGGCCCGCAGGGCCAGCACGGCCTCGTCCTCGGTCTCGCCCTCGACGCCGCAGTTCCAGGACCGGTTGTCGTCCGCCCCGTCCCGGTTGTCCTCTCCGTTGGCCTCGTTGTGCTTGTCGTTGTAGGCGACCAGGTCGGCCAGCGTGAAGCCGTCGTGGGCGGTGACGAAGTTGATGGAGGCCACCGGTCGCCGGCCGGACGCCTCGTACAGGTCGGCCGAGCCGGTGAGCCGGGCGGCGAACTCGCCCAGGGTGGCCGGCTCGCCCCGCCAGAAATCGCGCACGGTGTCCCGGTAGGTGCCGTTCCACTCGGTCCAGCGGGGCGGGAAGTTGCCCACCTGGTAGCCGCCCGGCCCGATGTCCCACGGCTCGGCGATCAGCTTGACCTGGCTGATCAGCGGGTCCTGCTGCACCAGTTCGAAGAAGCT
>JBIQML010000286.1:0-6300 GCA_044463405.1 Nakamurella lactea
GCTGCTGCTGACCTCGTCGCCCATCGGCGGCACTGGCTGGACGCGGCGTCCGAGGTCGCGGTCGGCGCGTCCGCAGGACTGGTGCTGGGCACGACTGTCGGGGCATCGGTACCGACCGTTGTCGGCGCGAAGGCCGCGCTGTCATGGACCCGCCAGCCGACCGTCGTCACAGTCGCCGGCTCGGCGGTGCTCATCGAGGCGGACACGCTGGAGCTGGAGTACGCGCTGTCGCAGCGATCGACCGCGCGATTCACGGTCATCGACAGGGCCGGGGCGCTGGCATTCGACCGGGGCCAGCGAGTGGTCATCACCCAGGGTGCGGCCGCGCTGTGGTCCGGCTATGTCGACTCCGCCCAGCGGGTGCGACCGAGCAAAGACCCACTGACGCTCCACGCGCTCGTCTGCATCGACCAGCAGTATCTGGCCGACAAGCGAATCGCCGCACGGACCTACGTGCCGGGGACGACATGCGGCGAGGTCGTCGCGGACCTGCATGAGCAGTACCTGGCCTCCGAGGGTGTGACGCTCGGCACCGTCGAGGACGGCGCGACCCTGGAGCAGGGGATGCTGGTCAACTACCAGCCGGTCTCTGGCGCCCTGGACGCGCTGGTCGAGGCTTCGGACGGCTATGTCTGGATGATCGACCAGGGCAAGGAGCTGACATTCCGGCACCGGTCGTCGCTCTCGGCGCCCTGGGAGATCTCGCAGTCCATGATCATCGGCAATCAACTGCCGGCCGTCACGTCGGGCAATCCCGACTTCCGGAATGTCCAGTGGATCTTGGGCGGGCTCGCGGTCACCGATCCACAGACGGAGACTCGCGTCGGCGACGGGGACACGCAGGCGTGGGCGATGTCCTACCCGCTGGCCAAGGTTCCGACGGTGAAGCTCAACGGTGCCGATCAGGTCGTGGGCATCAAGGGTTTGCAGGACGACTCCACGTATGACTTCGGCTGGAACAAGGGCGACGCGGTCGTCTCGCAATCGTCTCAGGCTGCGAAGCTGACGTCGTCCGACACGCTGACCGTCACCTATCAGGGCCAGTACGCGATCGTGGCCCGCGTGGACGACCCGACTGGGATCAGTGACGCCGCCGAGGTGGAGGGTGGCTCCGGGATCGTGGAGCAGGCCACGTCGCCGGCCAACGTCAACAGCGCTGAGCAGGCGTTCGGTATCGGCCGGGCAAAGCTCGATGCCTTCGACAGGCCGGGCGTCAAGCTGGAGTTCGAGACCGACCGGCCCGGTCTCGCTGCCGGCCAGTGGGCGACGGTGGATCTGCCCGGCCTTGGTCTCGACGGCGTGCAGATGTTGATCGAGCAGGTGAATGGCCGCGATCGCGGTGATGGTCGTCTCCGCTGGTCCGTCTCCGCTGTCGACGGTCCCACCACCGTCCCGTGGCAGCGCGTCTTGGGCGCCGCGCCGGAGCTTCGTAAGGACGACCTCGTGAGTGTCGGCTCCGGGACGGTGGTGGCGCTGGTGGTGTCGCCGCGGGAGACGACCGGCTGGTCTGAAGAGATCGAGGAGAGCCCGATGGTCTGTGAGCTGCTGCCCTACACGCTGCCGGTGATCCTGTGTTGAGCCGGCTCGCCTGGGAGGGCCTGGTGACCGTGACGGTGACGGAATGTGGCCGGGTGACGGAGCGCTCCGAGTTCCACAACCTCATCACCGATGCGGGTCTCTCGGCCCTCGCGGGAGCTCTGGGCGGCATCGATCTGGCCGGCGGTATCACCTGGATCGCGGTGGGCGACGGTACGACGACGCCGTCGCCGGGCGACACGGCACTGGCGAATGAGACGTTCCGGAAGGGCTTCACGGCGCACAACCTCACGGGCCCGTCGATGCGCACCCACCTGTATCTGGCGCCGGCGGATGCGGTGGGGCAGATCAGCGAGATCGGCTGGTTTACGGGACCCGAGGCGAGCGCCACCGCGAATAGCGGCATCCTGCTCGCCCGCGTCCTCTACAGCCACACGAAGACCGCGCTGGAGTCGGTCACGATCCAGCGCACCGACACCCTGGCGAGGGCCTGATGGCCGGCTATGTGAAGCAGGGGCCGTGGACGCAGGGCGACCCGTTCTCCGCCGACCAGGCGACGGCGATGGACGAGGGGATCGCGGCTGCGCAGGTGCAGACCCTTGTGGACCTCGGCTCCGTGTCGGGCTCCGTGGAGGTTGACGCGTCTCTCGGTGGGACGTTCACCCTGGATCTTGCCGCGGATGTCACCTTGTCGATCACGAACATGCAGGTCGCCGGCGCGATGCGGCACGTCACGCTGTTCATCACGGCGAACGGGTTCACCGTGACGTGGCCGGGAAGCCTGTCTTTTGGTGGCGCGTCCGCGCCCAGCCTGACGGGCAGCCCAGACGAGATCACCGTCGACGGATTGCCGTCGTCGATCCTGATGGCGCAGCACGTGGGCAGCTACTGATGGCGTATGTGCCACAGGGGCCGTGGACTGACTACGACCAGCTCACCCCCGAGCAGCTGACGGCGATGGACGAGGGGATCGCGGCGGCATCTCGGGTCTCCTACGTATCCAAGGGCAAGGTCTCGGGCTCGATCACGCTCGACGCCGCTGAGGCAGACGTATTCGGCCTGGTGCTGACCGGTGACACCACGATCTCGCTTGCGAGCATGGCGACGGACGGGGAGCTGTCGAAGGTTCGGATAGCGCTGAATTCGAACATGCACGCCGTGACGTGGGCGGACTCGATCACGTGGGAGTCGGCCCTGCCATCCCTGGCGGGCAATCCCGACATGATCACCATCCAGCGTGCGGGAGACACCGGACCACTGCTGGGTCGCCATGACGGCACGTTCGGTCAAAATGAGGGCACGCTGCCTGCAATTGGCGACGATCTGTGCGGCGGCATCTACGCCGGAATCATGGACACCACCCGCGGAGACATCCTGCCCGGTGACTATTGGCAGGTAGGGCAGCGGTATGCGCTCATCCTGTACGGCAAATTGAACGTCTTCTCCCAGTTCTACGCGGGCCAGCTCTTGCACAAACCGGAAGAGTCGCTGACCACATGGAACGGTCTCGGCTCGTCGCTGGCATTCAAAGAGATCGACGACGCCTACTACACGGGCACCTCGCCTTCGTACAACTCGATCCCCGGATACGTGACGACGCTACCGGTGCCTCCCGACGGAGCGTCGCAGCTTTATGTCCCCGCCCTGGAGGAGATGCTGCTGCTGTACCGGAGCTTCAAACCGACCAGCGCCGGGAACTATCCAAACCCGCCCGTAGGTTGGGCGGCGCGGCCCGATCACAACATGGGCTACAACCCCTCATCGGATCCGGCGGGCGCTGATTTCGACACCTACGATCCGGCGATGACCAGCGTGGCGAAGATGCAGGCCACCTATAACGCGCCCGGCTGGAACGAGTACGCGCTCGGCATGAAGTGGCAATCGCCATCCCCTGACCTCGAAGCACCGTTCAACTTCACGAGCACGGCCTACGAGATCGGCGTTCCCTCGTCCGATCCGAATCAACTCGGGTCGATGTACGAGATGAATGTTCAGAACGGCGCAGTGTGGTACGACGCGCCCGGCTGGGCGTCGCTCCCACCGGGAAACCGGATCAGATTGCGCACCGTGCGCCGCCTTTTACTCCCCGCATAATCCGTCGTCACTTCACAACGGAAGGCAACCCCATGGAAGTCGAAACCACCACCACCGCGACGGCCGAGGTCGTCGTCACCAAAGCCACCAAGAAGGAAGGGGTATCCGATGGCAACGGGAAAGCCGGTCGCGAGGGCAAATAGCTATCTCGACTCCGAGTACGGCACGGTCCACGTCCAGTTACACACGGGCGATCCGGGTGCCGCGGGCACGTCGAATGTGCTGGCGGGTGACAGCTCGCGGAAGCAGGCGACGATGGCTTCGGCGTCCGGCGGGTCGAAGGCGATGGCGTCAATGTCAGGCCCCTGGACCAACGGCGGCACGTCGGAGACGGCGACACACTTCTCAGTGTGGTCGGCCGGGACCGGCGGCAACTTCCTGGCCTCGGCCGCGCTCTCCTCGTCCAAGGCGTGGGAGGAGGGCGACACGCTCGCCCTGTCCTCACTGGTCTTCACCTTCGGCCCCCTGGCGTCCTGATGACCTCCGCATATCCCGGCGCGCTCGACACGCTGAAGACGGACGTCGACGGCGAGACGGACACGCTGGAGTCGGTGCCGCACGACGCGCTGCACAACGACGCCAATGCCGCGATCAAGGCGGTGCAGGCGACGCTGGGGGTTGATCCGCAGGGGACGTATGCGACGGTGGCGGAGAGGATCGCGGCGGGTGGTGGAGGTGAACTGCTCGATATTGCGGATGCGGCGGTGACCGCGCTGACGGACCAGTATGCCGAGGTCCGTGTTGGCGGCGTAACCTTGCGCGTCGCCTTGGTCGCGCACACCGAGATTGTCGCGAACTTTGCGGGCGCCACCACTCAGGACAAAACAAAGGCGGTCGCGGCCAAATATTCGGCGGACTGGACGACGGTCGATGCGATGCCTACGGTTGTATTCAGCTTTGCTTCCATCGTGGACGCCTCGTCCGCTTTTCGGGACTGGGAAAATCTGGAATCGGTAAATATCCGAGACACGTCGGCCGTGACCGATATGGGCGTCATGTTCTGGGGTTGCACATCGCTGGTCACGGTACCATTATTCGATACGTCGGCCGTGACCAATATGAGTAGCATGTTCCGCAACTGTTCGGCACTGACCACCGTGCCAACGTTCGATACGTCGGCCGTGACCGATATGGCTAACATGTTCTACGGATGCTCCGCGCTCACTACAGTTCCAGCACTCGACGTCTCCGCGGCAACCCAACTGGGTTCCACCATTTTTAACGGATGCACGAACCTGACGTCTATCCTCGCATTCGGGTTCAAGGTGTCTTTCAGTGTCGCGAATACGGCGCTCGACGCCGAGGCGCTCAACACGCTATTCGACAACCTCGCGGATGACGGAGAAACCGTCACTATTACCGGTACTCCCGGCGCCGCAACTTGCGACCGCTCAATTGCCACAGCTAAGGGCTGGCGCGTAACGGGTTGACGGCCCACCTCTAAACCCGGCCCCCGCCCACACGACGGGGGCTCACCCACACCATGGAGGACCGATGAGACGAGGTAGCGCGTGACCGGTGAAATCATCCTCGGCATTCTCGGCGGCCTGGCCATTGTCGCCGCCGGATGGGGTGCGGGCCGTGGCGTCGCTTGGACCCGACTCAAGGACGTCGAGGCCCGCATGGACCGGCTGGAGCGCGACCTGGAAGCCGAGTACGCCTACAGCCGGACGCTGATCGACCACATCTACCGAGGGCTGCCACCACCGCCGCCTCCGAGGCCATCCGGGGTGACGTCATGACGCTCACCCAGTCCGGCTACCCGGTGATCGCCGCCTACGGGGACCCGCTGATCGTGAAGACCGCCCCGGTCAACGCCGCGCCGGGTGTGCGGGCCGGGGACACGCACACGGTCTTGTCCTGGGTGATGGATCGCTTCGATCAGACCGTGGCGAAACTGAAGCCCGCACAGTGCTGGGGGTACGCGCCCAGGAAAATCCGGGGCGGCAGCGACTACTGGTCGAATCACGCGAGTGGGACGGCCATCGACCTCAACGCTGCCGACTTCCCGCAAGGCACCCGCCGCATGACGCTCTCGCAGATCGATGCCTGCCGGGCCATCGTCGCCCAATCCGGCGGCGCGATCCGGTGGGGCGGCGACTATGGCGGCTCCACGCTGGTCGACCAGCAGCACTTCGAGATCGCCAGCGCCACAGCCTGCCAGCGGCTCGCCGCGAAACTGCGCGCCGCACCCAAACCCACCCAGGAGGACGACATGCCCACCGCCCGCGAAGTCGCAGACACGCTGCTCGACACCAAGATCCGGGTGACCGACGCCGCCCAGGGTCCGAACGGCTCCGCCTCGGAGGAGACCGTCCGCGACATCCTCGCCCGCCTCATCCGCCTCACCGCCCTCACCCAGGACTGGGTACGCAAGGGCGCCCACCCCAAGGAGGACACCAAGTGACGCTCCCCACCCTCACCGCTCGCGCCCGCGCCTACATCTACGCCGTCGTGACTGCCGCCGTGCCCATCCTCGTCGCCGCCGGATGGATCGCCGGCGACCAGGCCGCGCTCTGGCTCACCCTCGCCGCGGCCCTGCTCGGTCTCGGTGCGGCGTCCACGGCGACCGCATACCGGCCGACCGTCGTGCCCACGCCGACCGAGACCGCCGCGAAAGCCGCCGATGACCTGGTCTCCCTGGTCCGCGCCGAGGCCCCGCACGAACAG
>JBIQML010000287.1:0-6300 GCA_044463405.1 Nakamurella lactea
CGGTCCGCCCCAATTCTAATTGGGGCCACTGTCCGGAGTAAATCGGGCCGCTCAGGTCGTAGCCGCCGCCGAGATCGGTCGTATGCTCGGGATCAAGCGCGCACGGGTGTTCCAACTCGTGACAGGACCGGACTTCCCGGCGCCGGTGGCGTGGCTCAGCATGGGCAAGGTGTGGCTGCGCGAGGACGTCGCGCGATGGGCGCGGGACTGTGGCCGACCCGTGTTTCCCCTCGCCGAGCGCTAGCCGCGGTGTGGTGGCAATCGCGCCATCCATGTGGCCCCCGTTCTCCCGCGCACTCAATCTCTAGGGCACATGACCGAGGCCATGGGTGACAGATCGGTCACGGACTGGTCGTGCGACCGTCGGCGCCGAGCGACGGCGGCGGGCGTTGCGACAGCGATTCAATTCCTGATCGAGACGGTCCGTGTCGTAGCCGTGTGAGACTCTGCCGGTGGTCGCCACTCGAGGGAGGTCACCGTGAGTCCCTGCGCACGGATGGCCAGCGCGACGCGATCCCCGGTCAGCGTCGCGGGCCGGCATCTCGCGGTGCTCAGGCTCGCTGCCGCCCTACCAGCGGTCCTCGCCAGCGGGCTGCTGCTGGCTTTGCTGGGTGTGCCGATCGGCCGGTGGTCATCGTTGTTGCTGGCCGGGTGGCTTGCGGTTGTGCCAGCGCTGCACACCAGGGTGGGGGAGAGGGTGGCCGCCGCCGTCGGCTGCCCGTTCCGCGCACCCCGTCGGGCCGTGCGGGCCGCGCTGGACCCCGTGTGGCATTCCGCCTGCCGTGCGGCAGGAATCGCCGTCGCCGATGTCGATCTGTACCTGAAACACGACGGTCGCGTCAACGCGTACGCGGCCGGCCGGCGCAGCGTGGCGGTGACGACCGGCGCGCTGACCGCCTTCCTGACCGGGTCGTTGCCGCCGCGCCAGATGGAGGCGTTGCTGTTGCAGGAGTTGGGCCATCACGCCATTGTGGGCTCCGATACGGGCTGGCGGTGGCTTGGCTGGCGTGGCCGTGGCGCGCCGCCCGTCACCTGGTGCTCGGCCTGTGCTTCTGGCCGATCGCTCGTCGGCAGCCCCGCGGCATGCTGGCGGTGGTGGTGGTCGGCGGCGTGGTGATCGCGATGGCGCAGTCTGTGGAGCACGGTCACCTCGCCGCGGCCGTGGTGCTGGCCGCTGTCTCGGTGTGCGCGGTGGCGTGTCCGACGATTGATGCGTGGGCCAGCCGCCGCGTCGAGCTTGCCGCGGACCAGTTCGCCGCGTCCTGTGGGGCCGGCCCAGCCTTGGCGGTGCTTCTGGCAAGGATCGCCTCTCCTTCAGGCCCCCGACGTTCGGCACCCTGGGTCCTGCGGCGTCACCCACCGACGGTTGATCGCCTGGCGCGGTTGGTGGAAGTCGGCTGGTCCAACCCGTACAGGGGTTGACCGGCGACGGTGGGCGACCATGCTCGGGCGCGAGATGTCGCGGCGAATCGGCGCCGATTGGCCGCAGCGCGAGGGATCAGGCGGTGCAGGTGAGCGCCCGACGGATTCATCGGCGTTCAAAGCTTGTTCCCGGTTGTCACCGTGAGCATCAGCGTTGCGCCCTATCGGGTAGGACAGTCAGAGGAGGACCGAGATGGAAGCCGCACATCAGCGCCGCACGGACGACGAACTTGGCGACCTGCTCACGTTGCAGGAGGTCGCTGAGCTGCTACGGGTACCCGAAGCGACCTTGCGCTATTGGCGTTATTGTCGCTCGGGTCCCGTGGGCTTCAAGATCGGTCGGCACGTGCGATACGAACGTCGCGAGGTACGGGCGTGGCTACATCAGCAGGGCGTCAACGATCATGCCGGATCTTCCTGGTAGCGGCCCCGCGTGCATCGTTTATTCATCGAATATCGCACGCTACGGCCAACGTTGACTGCCGCGGGAAAGTGTGAGATATGTTGCGCCGCAAGCATAGTCAGCATGAGTCGACCCTTGTCAAGTGCCCAAGATCATTTCGGACGGTTGTTGGTTCGAGTCCAACCGGGGGAGCCCTGACCGGAGGAAACACTCGGTATCGGTGATCTTGAACCGGCCGATGACACGAATAAGACAAGAATCGATGCCGTGAATGGCGCCGTGGCGCGGTCCAGGATGAAGCCATGGCCAAGGCGCGGATCGAACGCGGGATGTTGGGTCAGGCCACCGCTATCGGCCTACCGCGAACTGCCCGGCGGTACGCGGGTGGTTGTGTCGGCCGCGCAGCGGAAGGAGCGACGGCCCGACCTCTGGCGGGCCTCAGCGCGGCTCTGTCTCGCGGACGGCCGGCTGGTCACCGTGCACCGGTTCCGCCGGACGCGGGGGCGGTCGGTGGAGGTGACGGCGTCAGACTCTTTCCACACGCAGGGCGGGATGCGCTTTCGCAATCTGGTCGAAGCCGTCGTCTCGGGTGACGACCGGCAGGCCCCTGGTGATGGCCGTCGCGGCGATGAGCACATCGGTGAGGCGGACGGTGCGATGGATGCCCGCGCGGCGGCAGTTGATCACCAAGTGCGCCCATTCGGTCATGACCGCTTCATTGACCGGGATCGGGTCGGATTCGCGTGCCAGCGCCAACGTGTCAGCCCGACGGGCCCGCGTCTCATCGTCGGCGGCAGCCAGCACGCCCAGTTCGAGCTCCCCGGTCGTGACCACGGACACCGCGACCCGATCGGGTAACGGTCCTAGTGGACGCTCGGCCTCCCGGGCGATGAAGACCGAGGTGTCGAGCAAGCCAGAGGTCACAGGTCGGCCAACGTGTCGCCGGAGAGGTCGTCGAGGTCGCGCCGCAGCCCGGGATCGGCTGCACATCGGGTCAGTTCCTCGCGGATGGCCGCTCCCGACAGCCAGCGCGCGCGGCCCCCATGGGGCACGATGTCGGCGATCGCCTCGCCCCGAACGGTCAATGTGACCCGCTGCCCTGCCTGTACGGCGTCGATCACCCGACGGGTGTCGTTGCGAAGAGTTCGTACACCGATCTCCATGTGCGACCGTGTAGCACTTCAGGGACGGTTCGTACCGGCGGTCGATCCCGCCACGACAATCCGGCGATCTTGTTGCTCGACGTGAGCGGTGACGACCGCCGACTGACCGCTGGTTGCGGCGCAGCCGAATTGATCTGGGCGAGTGGTGCATCATCTGGCCGGTGTCGGACCCTACCTAGTGGAAGGTCGGCCACGAGGCGACCTTCGGTTGTAGGCCCGTGGGAGGTGGTGAGGTGACGATCGCGAAGTCGCCGCGCTCGACCGGCCGGGAAATCAAGGCGCCGGTGCGTCAGGAGACTGCTGACGGTGACCATGACGATGCCGCGATCACCGAGTTGTTCCACCGCCACGCCGCACGCGTGTACGGCTACGCGCGGCTTCGCAGCAGCGCCGAAGCGGCAGAGGATGTCGTGGCCGACACCTTCCTGACCGCATGGCGACTTCGAGACCGCATACCAGCCGACCCTTTCCCTTGGTTGCTGATCATCGCTCGCAACGCCCTTTCCAATCGCCGCCGCAGCGACGCACGCATCGCCCGGCTGACGGTGGCGATGTCCGTGATCGAGGCGTTAGCAGGCCAATCACCCGCCACGGAGGACCTTGTCTCTGACCGGGACGCCCTGCTGTCCGCGGTCGCACTGCTGACCGACGAGGAGCGCGAGGCGCTGATCCTGACCGCCTGGGACGGCTTGACACAACGCGAGGCCGCCCGGGTGGCCGGCTGCACCCAAAGCACCATGGCGCGGCGACTGCGCCGCGCCCGCAACCACCTGACCACCGCCGTGACCCCAGCGGAACCCGCGCCGGCGCGTACCCGCTGCACGAAGGAGAAACCATGACTGGCACCGTTCCAGATCCCATCATGCAATTCGCCGCGCTGCGCCCGACCGAGCAGGACCTGGACAGGGCGTGGCCCGCCGACCGGCGGGAAGCAGTTTTGGAGCGTGTCCGGCAAGAGCTGCACTCGCCCACCGGCGAAACCGTCACCACTGCGACCGAGGCGCCCGCACGTCGGGTTCCTCGACGTCGCGTCGTCCTCGCCGCCGTCGGTGTCGCTGCCGCGGTCGCGGCGCTGTTGACCATCCCGCTCGTGGTGCCCTCGGGCGGTCCGGGAGGACCCCCCACGGCCGCCGCGCTAGAGCAACTCGCGATGACGGCGTCCGCTCAGCCGCCGCTGCAGCCCGGCCAGTACTGGCACACCGTCACCACCCAGACCACCAACGGCCACACCACGACCATGCATCGCTGGGCCGCGCCCGATGGTCACATATGGCGGTTCGACACCGCCGGCAGCACCGTCATGTACTACAACTTCCCGCCCGGGCAACTCACCGGCTCACTGCTCAATCCGTCCCCGGCGTTTTTGGCCGGCCTGCCCACCGACCCGGCCGCGTTGAACACGTATCTGCGCGCACACGCAGACGGGGGGACCTCCCGCAATGAGGCCGTGTTCTTCGCGGTCTACGACATGCTCTCCGGCGGCTTGGCCCCACCCGCGCTGCGAGCCGCGGCTTTGCGTGTGCTGGAGCGAACCGACCACATCACCGCCCAGGCCGGGCACGACTCGACCGGACGTCCCGCCGTCGTGGTCACCTTCGTCGACCAGGCCACCCGGCCCGACGCCATGCAGCGCCTGTACTTCGCACCCGATACCGCCCGGATCATCGAGCGAACCTCCAGCTGGCCGGGGAACGACTACACCGGCACCGTGACCACCTCCGGCATCGCCGCCACGGTCCCAGCCGAGATCCTCAAACTCGGTACCTCGACCGGAACATGCGTCACCAGCCAAGGACAGCAACCCACCCGAGCGCTGTGCGACTCGGCACTCGCCGCCGGAGCGGAACAGGGTCTCGCAACCCCCGCAAGCGCACCCCCAACCCGCTAAGCCGGTTGAATACCGATTCGGCAATACACACGGCGGAGCCGACGACGACGTCTGCGCGCGAAACCATCTGAGGTATTCCGCATGCCACCCCAAACGGAGCATCGGCCCGCCCACGGAATCACGTGCACAATTCACACCGCTGACGATCCCATTGCGGACACCGGGGCTGCCGCCGCGGGCCAGCCCATCGAGGAGGTACGCGATGAGCGCGCTACCGGTCGGATATGCCCGATGCTCCACCGAGGAACAGGATCTGACCGCCCAACGCGACGGTCTGGCCAAGCTCGGTGTCGAGCCCGAGCGGGTTTACGTCGATTCAATGGCTGACCGGCCCGAACCGGGAACGCCCCGGGCTGCGGGAGGCGCTGGCCGCCTGCTGCGCCGACGACACCCTGGTGGTGACGAAACTGGACCGGCTGGCCCGGTTCCCGCCCGCGGGGCGTCGAGCCGGCGACCGGTTCAGGGTTCGACCGGCTCGGCGGCCAGGGTGGTCAGGTCGAGAACGGCCTCGGTCTCATCATCGACGATCTCTCCGGTCAGACGGCCGCCCAGGCCGAGGTAGAACTCCCGTGGGCCGCCTCGGCCCTCCGCGAACGTCGTCGTCATGTGCGTGTTGCCCTCGGCGAGCAGACGCCGCGCGAGAAGGCGCAAGGCCTGACGGCCGATACCGCGCCGCTGGTGCCGACGGTCAACCAGCATCCGCCACAGGTAGGGGGCCGGCATCGACGGCGACCGGTCGGCATACATCAGGAAGCCCACGCGCTCGCCGTCGGCCATGACTCCCAGCAGGACGGGGACGAGCCGGCCCCCGCGCCATATGTCGGGGAACAACGCGTCCGTGTAGGAATCGTCGACGCTCGCGACGAACCGGCGCTGCGACCAATGCCTCTCCACCGCGCGCCAGGCCCACGCGGTATCGGAATCGATCGGCACCAGCGAAACCTCGCCCGGCGGGCCTTGCGGACGGTCCCGCCAGACGCGCCACCCGTCGGCGGTGACGGCGTAGCACGTCGCGTCGGTCGGCTCGCCGTGCCGCACCAGACCCAGCCGCGCCTCGTGCTCATGGACCAGGCCGATCGCCTCCAGCAGGCGTAGCGATGCGATGTTGCTCGGGTCCGTGGTAGCGGTGATCCGGACGACGCCCAGGCGATCGACAAGGTCGGCCATCACCGCCAGCGCCGCCTCCCGGGCGTAACCGCGAGACCAGTGCCGGCTGCTGAGGGTGCAGTCGATGCTCGCTTGCCGCCCCGTGTCGTCCAGCAGCAAAGCGATCTCGCCCACATGGTCGCCACCGAGGTCGATCGCCAAATGGGTACGTCCGCCGCTGGCGATGTCGTCGAGCCGATCCTGACCGGACAGCCACCCGGCCATGCCCGCGACGTAGGGCATCGCCCAATCCTGCATGGCAGCGACTTCCGTCTCGT
>JBIQML010000288.1:0-6265 GCA_044463405.1 Nakamurella lactea
TGCCGCGCGAAGGTCGCAGTGATGGGGCTGTCGACCTGGGCGACCGCGCCCGGCCCCGGCTTACGGGACGTAACGTCGGGAGGAGACGTGTCCTGGGTCGTGAACATCGCGTCTACGTAATAGTTGCTGGATCGATAGCTGTCCGTGGGGAATGCGTCTGCGCCGTAGTGATATGTCCCAAGCACGCCGGTCAGGGGTGCGTTATTGTAGGCCGAGTCGAAGAAGTCAAGTGCTGCCGAGTAGTGCCCGTTCGGCATGTACACTGCCGCAACGTAGGTCGTTCCAGCCGTCACTGCGACCGGCTGGGAGAAGGTCGCCGACTGCCAGCCTGCGGCCTGTTCCGTGAAGGTCAGGTCGGCGAGTTTGGTTCCGTTAGAGGTGTAGAGCGCGCCGGTGTGCGTTCCGGTGTTGGCGACGTCTCGGTAGAAGCGAAGGCCGGTGACGAAGCCATCGACCTGCGGAACGAACTGGGTTCCAACCGTCACCGCCGAAGGGTCGTCCGCGTCGGACAGTGTGGGTACCAAGTTGGATGGGAAAAGCGTGCACGGGCATGCGGTGCCTCCGGACGTGGTGAAGTGCGCGACGAAGGGGCTCTTCATGTCGGTGCCGGCCAGACTCTTGGCCCCGGTCACGGTCACGGTGTAGGTTTCGCCGCTCGCCAGAGCGTCGTCGGGTACGAACGTGACCGATGTCTGCGCCGATTCCTGGCTGTCCGCACCTGCCACCGACGCGCCGCTGGAATCCGTGACCGTCATGATCGCTGAATCCGGTTGGATCTTGCTGCTGAATCCGACCGTGATGGTGGTTGAAACGGGCACGGACGTCGACCCATCGGCAGGATTGATACTGGTCACCTGCGGGGCGACCGAGGGGTCGTAGGTGTACACCGGATCGACGTAGTAGTTGGCCGACGACACCGCCACTGGCATGGTTCCGGTGCCGTACACATAGCGGCCGGCGTTGACGTCCGTGTGCAGCGGGGCCCGATCGATCCTGCCAGAGAGCCCCCCGCTGTCGTAGGAGTACACGCCTGCTGGGGCTAGGTACGACGCGACGTACGTGGTGTTGGCGGTGATCGCGACAGGACTCGAGAAATCGACCTCCTGCCACCCACTCGTGACCTCATTCGCCGATGTGGCACTGGCCAATTTCGTGCCATCCGGTCCCCACAGCGCCACCGTATGCGGCCCGGTGTTGCCGGGCGCCTTGTAGAAGCGGATACCCGAAATCTGGCCGTTCGTATCTGAGGTAAATGCCACTCCCAGTTCCAGTGCTGTGCCGTCCTTCGCCGGATCAACACTCGGCTGGTCGCCATCGTCGAACAGCGTGCACGGGCAGACGCCGGGTACCTGTGGCGCGTTGACCGTGGTGAAGGTCCAGGTCTTGGGGGCGGCCATCGGGCCAACCACCGGTGCGCTCGCGTTGATGCGAGCGGTGTAGGTCGTTCCACTCTGAAGCGGCTGGGCCGGCGTGAACGTCACAGTGCGACTGTCGGCGTCGTAATCGACAGTGCCCTGCACAGCCTGGTCGTCCGTGTCGGCGATCGTGAAGTCGATGCTGGACTCGTCCACGGAGCGGGAGAACTTCGCGGTGATCGGTGCGGCCGCCGGAACGCTGACGCTGCCGTCGAGGGGCGCGGTAGCAATCACATCCAGTGGCGTCGTGTCGACGGGCGAGTACACGGCGTCGACATAGTAGTTCGTCTGGTTATAGGACGAGTCTGGGAAACGCTGCCCGCCCGCGTAAACACCGTTAGTGTTATCGCGCCCGCCCAGCGCCGTCAAGCTCCCAGCGGAGTGTCCCCCTGCCATAAAGTACCGGCTATCCGCCGCGTAATGGCCGTTCGGTGCGTAGTACGCGGCGACATAGGTCGTTCCAGCGGTGATCGGCACGGCTGACGCGAAATTGACGGTTTGCCACCCGGTTGCGGTCTCATTCTTGAACGTGGCACTTGCGAGAACGGTCCCGTCCGACGAATACAGCGTTCCGATGTGGGTACCGGTGTTGCCGTCACCCTTGTAGAACCGGATCCCGGTGATGAACCCGTCCTGTGAACTGGTGAACTTCACGCCGAGGGTAAGTGCCTCACTGTCGTCGGCGGAGGGAGTGGCGGGAGTTGCGGCCCCAAAGATGCTACATGGGCAATCGACGGTCAGCGGTAGTTTGGTCGTCGGGGATTGCATGTTGGCGCTGTCGTCGGTGGCGCGCGCTTGGATGGCGCCAGCCCCGGTCCCGCTGAGCACGCCGGTGTAGGTGAAGGTCGTCGTTCCGCTCGCGGGATGCCATGTCTTCCCTGCGTCCACAGAGACCTCCACGCCCGCGACCTTGCCGCCACCGGCATCGGTGGCAGTTCCGGTGATGGTTACCAAGGAGCCCTCCGGAATGGAGGAGTTGGCGGCGGGTGAGGTGATAACCGCCGTGGGCGCTTGGGTGTCGGTGGACTTCGTCGCTGGCACCAACCCACTGATCAGGGTCTGGGGCTGGACGCCCATGTCCGCCAGCAGGTTGACGGTGGCCTGCTGCATGCGTGGATCTGCCGGTTGCTGGGTGCCGTCGTGCACACTGTCCAGACCCCAGCCCCAGTTAATCGTTCCGGCACCGAACACCAGAGCACCGGAGGCGGCTCGGTAGAGCGTGAGGTGATGTGTCGTGGTTCCAGGTGCCACGGTATTCCCGTAATCCAGCAGGTACTGGGGCGTCGGTCCGATCGTCGTGGACAAATCGACCAGCCCGGCCGGACGATATCCGTTGTCGAGATCCTCGTCGGACTCGTAACCAACGGTGTGCGCAGCCAGCGCGGTGCTGGTGCCGGCCGACTGGTTGGCCAGCGCAGTGTTACGCCATAGCCGGTACTTGCCTTCGTCTGCGGTAACAGTGATCGGCAAGTCCGTGAAGTTGGACATGTAGATCGTGCCGGTCAGCGCGTTCTCGGGCCCTTGCCCGTTGTCGCTGAACCGTGGATCGCGCCACGTCGCCGTATCCTCCACGGGGTCGATCTGCGCGTTGGCCCAGGTATCCTTGTAGCAAACGAGGGTGCGATAGGGAGTGTTGTTACCGTCCTCGCTCGGCTCCCATCGCGTTCGCCAGTAGACCTCGTTGCCCGAGAAGAACGCCAGGTTCACCCCGGCGTCGCGGGCGGCCACGACGTTGGCGCGCTGTCCATCCGACCAGTACTCGTCGTGGCCGACGGACAGAAATACCTTGTGATTCTCTAACAGGTTGCCGTGGATGTCGGTGTCCAGCCCGGAGATGTACGACACGTCGTATCCGTTGGCCTCGAGGAACCGAATCGTCGGATATTCGTTGGAGAATAGGAAATCCCGTCCCGCGTTGGCGCCGCCGGTCAGGTAGGGACGGTTGTAGGAGATCTTGTACGCGCGCCCGTTGTCGAAGCCCTGGTAGAAGTCGGCGCCGCCGTAGGTGTTGTACGCCTCCCACGTCGGATCGGACGTCTGGTAGACGATGTCCGAGTGGCTGGCGTCGTTGCGCACGATGAAGGGAATCAGGCTGGCGTCGTCCTTCGCCGTCCAGTCGAGGCGCGCGATGTACACGCCCGACACGGCAGTGCTGGGGACGGTCCAGGAGGCCGAGACCGACCAGGTGCCGCAGTCGTAGATCTCCGTCGCGGGGTCCGTCGCGCACGGAGGCTGGCTCTGCGGCAGCTGCGCGGACGGCGTGACCGTCGCGATCTTGCGGGCGCCGTCGCCCTGGTAATAGCCGAGCCGGTAGATCGTGATCGTGTAGGAGGATGCGTCGGTCTTGATCTTGAACTGCTCGGTCTGCCCGACGTCCACGCTGATCTGGGTCGCGAAGCCCTGGATGTCGTCGTCGCCCGAGCCGTCCACCCACCACTGGCTCTGCGGCGTGCCGGGCAGTTGGTTCTCGCAGACGATGGCGTTGCCGGCACAGGTGGCCGCCAGCGCCGGCGGCGCGATGGCCACGCTCAGCGCGATGATCACGCCGGCAGCGGTCAGCACGGATAGGGGCCGAACGGATTGGATCTGCAGCACTCTCATCGCCGTCGATTCATCATCAGTACGCGCCGCGCCGGGCCAGCACGGCGAACAGGGTCTTCCACAAGATCAGCAGGTCGCCGGTGAACGTCCAGTTCTCCACGTAGCGAAGATCCAGCCGGATCGATTCCTCCCAGCTCAGGTCGGAGCGCCCGCTGATCTGCCAGAGGCCGGTCAGCCCCGGCGCGACCAGCAGCCGCCGGTGCTCCGGACGCTCGTAGACGGCGACCTCTCGGGGCAGCGGCGGCCGCGGCCCAACCAGCGACATGGTTCCGATCAGCACGTTGATCAGCTGCGGCAGCTCGTCGATGGAGTACTTGCGGATCACGGCGCCGACCCTGGTCACCCTCGGGTCATCCCTCATCTTGAACATGACTCCGGCGCCCTCGTTACGGTCCTCCAACTCCGCCAGGCGCCGCTCGGCGTCGGTGTGCATGGAGCGGAACTTCCACATCGAGAAGTGCTTGCCGTCCTTGCCGACTCGCTCCTGTCGGAAGAACACCGGGCCCCGGTCCTCCAGCTTGATGGCCAGCGCGACACCGACCCACAACGGCAGGGCCGCCACGAGGAGCAGCGCCGCCAGCGCACGGTCCGTGACGGCCTTGATCACCCTGGTGCCGCCGGAGAATCGTGGCTCCTCCACGTGCAGCAGCGGGAGTCCCTCGAAGTGCCGGACGTGCAGCCGTGGTCCCGCGATCTCCATCAGGCCGGGGTCCACCAGGAGCTCCACCCGGCTTCCCTCCAGCGCCCAGCCCAGCTTCCGCAGGAACCCCGGCTCGGTGCCCGGCGCCACGGCCACGGCATCGGCAGCGACCTCCTGGACGGCCGACTCCACGCGCCATAGGCCGTGGGACACCGGCATTCCGCACTCGCGAAGGGCCGCCGCCTCGGCACCCGCAGGAACGACCGCGGCCACCGGCTTCATGCCGAAGTGCCGCTCGCTCTCGAACCGCCGCGCCAGCGCCCCGACGGACTCCGGATCGCCGACGAGTACCACCCGCCGCACGCCGCGGCCGTCACCACGACGGCGGTGCAGCAGCTTGCGCAGGCAGAACCTGGCCGCGGTGCTCGCCAGCACGGCGCCGGGTACCACCACGATCAGCGGGCGCTGGAATCCGGACTGCAGAACGGCAGTGACCAGCGCGATCGTGGCCAGGCCGCCGACCCCCGCCCTCATCACGGCACGCATCTCGTCGCTTCCGACGCCGATGCGGGCGCGGTCGTAGCCGTGTGCCACCGAGATGGCGGAGGCCCAGAACAGCGCGCCGGCGCACCCCAGCGCGACCACGGTCAGCGCGGTGGCAGCGCCGAAGACTCCGGCGAGCGTTCCTGCGGCAGCACCGACCAGCACGTCGGCCGCGAGCAGCGTCGTCACGTACCGCTGGCACCACCGCGGGAACCGCCGCGCGGCGGGAGCGGATGTGGGCTCGAGCTCGGGGACTTCCGCGTCGCGATCGTCGACGAACGGACCGCCCAGAACCGGCGATTCCGCGGTCGGCAGCAGCAAGGTCGGCGAGTGATCCTCCGGCTCGCCGATCGCCCACACCTGCGAAGGAATCGGCTGGTCTGCGATCCCGACGGAAGAAGCGGAGGAAGGGTGGGTGTCGCGGTGATCACCCGTGCGGCGACGCTGTCGTTCGAGCGTCCCGTCGGGCACGGCTCGCTCCTTCCTCGCCTTACCCGAATCGGCGCTTCGACAGTGACACCGGAATGACCACGCACTGCGAGTACGCGGAGCGTTAGCTCAACCAGGTGAACACAGGCCCCGCAGAAAGGAATATAGCAGCACTGAGTAATCGACGCCTGCCCAAATTTGAGGAAATTCCGCTCAGGCCATGCGCTCTCGCCCCACAACGGGTGAGAAGAATCAACTCTGGGTAATGAAAATCCCTCCGGCAAGACGGCGCGCGCTCCGGGAAGCCTCACCCATTTGCTGATCAATGGCGGACCATTCGGCCGGCTTTCCCCGCCGTGTGGAGGGCGCAATGGCTTATCAACGCCACCCGATGGAGCAGGTCGGTTCTATCGCGCGAGACGATCCGATTACTCCCGGCCGAGTCGGACTAGGAGTGGGACCGGCCCTCCGCCTCCGCGATGCGTCGCGCATGGTCCCGGGCCACCGCCCGGACCGCCTGCTCCGGATCCTCGCCCTGCGCCCCTACCGCGAACGCCAGCCGGAACAGTTGCTCGGCCGGTGAGTCCCCGTCCGGCAGCGGCACCGAGACCCCGTACTTGGCCGACCGGGCCCCGAG
>JBIQML010000289.1:0-4193 GCA_044463405.1 Nakamurella lactea
TCGCCACGGCGCTGACTTGGGCGCCGAATTGGCTAGTGGTCTGCCCGGCGAGAAGCAAGCGAAAGTCGTGACGGGCGAGCGGTGATTGGCGGAACACGAGGACAGCCTCCGGATGGTGGGCGGGCAACTGGGCCCCACCCGCCAATCGACGAAGGCGTCGCTCGGGGGAGGTAACGCTATCAAGCCCGCCCGTGACCGCGTAACACCGCGGCAACTTTCGCGAATCTGGACGGCGCGCACCTGTCCTAACGACGGCCCGGATGCCGTCACCACTTCGTGTGGTTCAAGGGAGCGGCCACCCGCAAGCCGAACGGCAAGCGGCGCTGCTCAGGCTCCGGTCCACCATCACTGGCCAGTCGATCTTGAAGGTCCTGCGCGTCGGAGTGCCCGTGGCCATGACGAAAGCGTCCGGAAGCGGATCCGCTCATGGGACGGGTGACCGGTTGGGAAGCGACTATGCGAACAGGCAGAAGGGATGTCCGGCGGGGTCGAGTAATACCCGCACGTCCGGCTGAGGCTGGTGCTCTGCCAGTCGAGCTCCGCAGGCCAGCGCATGGGCCACGGCTGCATCAAGGTCCTCGACGTTGATGTCCAGATGTTCCATGATCTGCTGGCGGCCGAGTTCGCTGGGCCAGACCGGCGGCTCATAGTGCTCCTCGAACTCGAAGTTCAGCGTAAGGGCGCCGTAATCGCTGGTGGCGCGCAATTGCGCCCACCCGTCCTCCGGCGGACGGCCTGGGCGGGCAGGATCGGCGTGCGCCACCTCGGTATCGAGTAGCCGCGCGTAGAACTGCGCCAACGCGCGAGGATCCGGAGCGCCGATGGTGACGGATGTCAGTTGCAGTCGGGGCGACACGTCGGCAGTCTCCCACCTCTGGCTCGGCCTGGCGACCTGCCTGTGTCAGTAATCGATCGCTGACCGGTCAGGTTCGGCTTGCAAGCGGGCGCTCATGGGCACCGCGCCCGCGAAGGCTTGGCGTTGTCATTTGATGCACCACCCGGCGCCCTACGCTGGAGGTGTGAAGATCCTGGAGGTCCGGCGACACTCGTTGACAAAGAAGATCGTGGGTCGGGAGCGGGGATCGTTGTTGTCGGCTGAGGGTCAGGCGTGCTCGATCGCTCGGCGAGAAACTGCCGGCTTTTGACTATGTGCTGACCGGGCCTGACCGGCGCCACGTTGAGACTGTAGTGGCGATGGGCTCCGCAGTGGACGAAACTGTCGACTGGCCCTCGGGCTACATCCCGGGGGTTGTCGAACACCACGATCAGTGGACGTGGTCGCATCCTTACGTGCGTTACGCGGAACTGCTTCACGCAGCCCCTGGCTTGCGCCGCGTTGTCGTGGAGCATCTTCGCCACTGGCAACGTGCCTTCGATGCCGTGGCCGACGGTCGGTCCGCGTTGGTGATCTCGTCCGGCGGATCGATCGAACCGGTCCTGGTGGCGGTGTTCACCGGTGGCGACTATCGCACCTGGGGCTCCGCGTTGCACCATCTCGAAGGTGCGACGCTGACCTTTTCGGGGACGCGGTGTGTGGGACTGACGATGCGGCACAGTGTGCCGTCGGAGCCCTGACAGCCGCTCAACCGTTCTTGACCGGCTGCACGTTCGTCGGTGGTCCGGCGACGCCCGGGCCAGCTCAGTCGAGATCGCAGAGCCTGTGAGCCCGCTGTCGTGCGTCGCGGACGGGCGTTCGGGCGTCGGATATCCTTCCGACGTGGCTGATGCGGTTCTGTTGGGCGCCGGTCACCTGGCTCTCCTCGGCGAATTAGAGGCCACTTGGCAAGCTATCCGTGCCGGTGATACGGAGGTTGCGCGGATTGTTGTGCTAAGTGGGGAGACAGGGGCTGGCAAGTCCCGGATCATCCGGGAATTTTACCGGCGGCTGTGCGTGAATCAGCCAGAGCCGGCGTTCTGGCCTGATCTGCCGGAGAATACGGATCGGGATCCGAACGGGACAGTGGCCCGGAGCGGCGTCGACTTCTTCCCGGAGCGCAAAAGGATCGGCCCGGACCCTGAGGCCCTGGTTTGGCCTGCGGATGCGCTGCCCTCCTTTACGTGGTGGCCACTACAGTGCGAGAGGCTAGCCGGTGGCGAATGGATGGATGTGATCGGCGCGGCAGGGGCGGGACTGTGGCCTCAGATCCTTCCCGCGGTGATCGCGTGGCGGCGAGCAGCCGGGATCTGGGAAAGAGTTCGCAGGGAAGGACCGTCTGTCGAAGAGTTGGCACGCGACGCCGCACGGGAAGGCAGCGCCGAGGTGCTGGGCAAGGCTATCGAAATGCTCACCGACGTCACTGTTCCCGGGTTGAGCCTGCTGCTGGAGTGGGCTGGAGCCGCCCGCCATCGGTTGCTGCAGCATCACGCGCAGGTGGAGATGCTGCAGCGTGATGAGCCGATCGGTTTACAGAGCGACGATGCTCGACTGGGCGCTGGTGAGCGGATGGCGGAAGCGATCCTGTCGGTGACCCGTCCGGAGTTGCCGGCCGTCGTCGTCGTCGAGGACGCGCACATGATGAACGACGAGCTTGCCGCGTTCCTGAACCAAATGGGGATGCGCATCGTGGGCAAGCCCACGCTGGTGATCGCCACCGCCCAGGCAACTATCACGGCCGACCTGCCGTACACACGGTGGGTGTCGGTGGGCCCGTTTCGGCAGCGCGGCCGGCTCGTGGACATGCCAAAGCTAGACACGGCGTCCCGAGAAACACTGGTGCGCTGGGCGGCTCCGCGCACCGAGTCGCGGGTTACAGCAAGGGTCGCCGATAGATTCACCAACCCTCTGGCGCTGCTGTTGATGCTGACGCGCCGCGACACAATCGCGGCAATCCACGACGGCGCGCTGAGCATGTCCGATCAGGACATCGACGCTGTGCCAGTCGAGGTTGCGGGGTTGCTTCGGCAACGGTGGGACATTGAACTGTCCGCCGACGTTAAGCACGCGTTGGCGTATGCGGCCGCCACCACCAGTGCGTTGCGACGGTCTGGCCGTGGGCCGGTGCCGCTGGACCGATTCCTGCCCGCGGTCGTGACCGCTGCGGCCGGAGATGCCCGCATCGACCCCCCGGTCGAAGATGAAGGATTCTCGCGCGCCACATCGGCCAAGCCGCCGTGGACCGTCCGGGCTTCCCTTGTTGATCCGGCGACTGGCCCCTCAAATGAGGTGAACGTGGATATGTTCGCCGAGAGCCTATTGGCCGAAATTGCCGCGGACGTGGCTGACACCGAATACAAGTTTGCGGCAGCTGCGCTTAGGGCCGCTGTCCTGGTCCGACTAACATCGTGGATCACCGACAACCGCGGTAATGGTTTCTTGCTCGCTCAGAGCGCGCTGACTGATGTCGTGACCGATTGGTACCTGCTGCTGGCCGCATCGGCCGCGACCGATCAGACCACCGTCGCGATCGCCAAAGCGCACAATGCGCGCCGGTTGGCCTCGGACTACCGCTACAGCGAAGCCATCGATCTCCTAACGGACGCGCTCGGCGAGTTCGAACAGAACATCAGTCATCCCGACGTCCTCGTCATGCGCAGTGACCTCGCGCTGTGGCGCGGCCGATCCGGGGACGCCGCGGGGGCGGCTGCCGCTTTCACGGAGCTGCTGGCAGATCAGCTGAGGGTGTCGGGGCCGGATCACCCCAGCACTCACTCGACGCGTAGCAACCTGGCCACATGGCGTGGCGAGGCAGGGGACCTTGCTGGGGCTGCTGCCGCTTTCGAGGAGCTGCTGGCAGATCGGCTGAGGGTGTCGGGGCCGGATCACCCCGATACGTTGACGACCCGCGGCCATTTAGCGCGGTGGCGCGGCCGGGCTGGGAATGCGATCGGGGCGGTCGACGCACTGCAGGACCTGCTGGCGGATCGGGTGAGGGTGTTGGGACTGGATCACCCCGATAGCCTGACCACCCGCAGTAGCCTTGCTACCTGGCGCGGCCGGGCAGGCAATCCGGCCGAGGCCGTTGGCGCCTTCCAGGAGCTACTGGAGGACCGGTTGCGCGTGCTAGGCCCCGACCACCCAGCGACCCTGCGCACGCGCAGTAACCTCGCCACCTGGCGCACCCGGGCAGGCAGTCCGGCCGAGGCCGTTGGCGCCTTCCGGGAGCTGCTGGAGGACCGGTTGCGCGTGCTAGGCCCCGATCACCCAGCGACCCTGCGCACGCGCAGTAACCTCGCCACTTGGCTTGGGCGGGCGG
>JBIQML010000289.1:4293-6259 GCA_044463405.1 Nakamurella lactea
CGGTTGACGCCTTCCGGGAGCTGCTGGAGGACCGGTTGCGCGTGCTAGGCCCCGATCACCCGGACACGCTCTCCACTCGCAGGAACCTCGCCACCTGGCGAGCCAACGCAGAGGATGTGGCTAGGGCGTCCCGAATCAATTGAGGAACCCTGTGCGGTCGTCGGCGTTGTGGCGCGTTCTCCTTTCTGCCCGAACGCCCTTGGTGTTCCGGTTGACCCGTCCGGTCTTCTTTCCGGGACGGGCCCGCCATGTGACACACGTTGCCGCGAGCCCAAGCGAACCACGCAGACCCGTCGCACTGGCCAGAGATCGAGAACGCCCGAGCTGCCTTGACGGCTGAACCAGGTCGATCTTCCGCGGCCGATAGGCCCGGCCGCGCAGTTCGAGTGTCCACGGCTCCGAGCCGTAGCTCGCCGATCATGACGAGGGCGCCAGGCCGATGGTGGCAGAAATCCTAGGCCGATGGTTGCAGATCGGCGTCGCCGACCAGCGCCGCGCGGACGCGGGCGACGAACTGGGCGGGATCGTCGGCCGCGCAGCGGATCCGGTCGAACGTCCGCCCGGCTCCGGACTCGCCGCCGTCGCCGTCGGATTGCGGCGCCCGGAGCGTGACGACGACGTCCGTGCTGCCGGCGCCGAGTTCCAGTGCCGATCCGACCACCCCCGGGCGCCGCGGGGCGGTGCCCGTCGTGCGGCCCACCGACGCGATCGCCGACAGCGGCACCTCCGCCTGAATCGCCGCCCCGCAGCGCAGCAGCAGGGTGTGCTCGCCCAGCAGGTGCGGGTGGATCCGGTAGTCGGCCACCATGCCGGCCATCAGTGGCAGGCTGCCGATGCACAGCACGGCCAGCGCCACCCGTAGCCAGAGCCACGGCACCGCGAGTTCCACGATGGCGGTCTCCACCACCGTGATCGCCGTGATCACCCACAGGAACGTGGTCGTCGACCGGCCATATCGGAAGGCCTCGCTGCCTGCAGGGGCATCGGCTCGGCCGGCCACCCAGCGGAGGGCGTCGCCGAGCCGGCGAGCAGTCCACCGGGCCCAGCCCGTCATGGCCCGTCACCGTCATGGCCTGTGCTGCCTATGCCGACGCTGCTGCCTGTGCCGACAGTTCCGACCGTGCCGCCCTCGCCGGTCTGCCCGTCGCTCCCGGAGCCGCTGGCTCCGTCGGCTGCTACCGGCCACGCCGCGGCCGCGAGCTCCAGGCATCGCCGCTGCGCCGGGCTCATGGTGTCCAACACCAGCTGCCAGGCAGCGTCCGACCCGGTGGTGGCCAGGCCGGAGAAGTGCTGCCGCCCGGCCGTCACCATCGCGGCGGCCAATTCGTCCACCCGCGGATCGTCCAGGTCGGCGTCGGCCAGTTCGGCCAGCCGCCGGTCGATGTCTCGACCCGCCGCCATCGCCGCATCGTCACGGATCGCCCTGCGGTAGGCCCGCGCCACCGCGTCGAACTCCTCGGCCGGGGTGGCCGCCTGCATCAACTCCAGCAGGTCGCGCTCCGCGCGGCTGTGCGCGACGTCGGGGGCGACCTGGGCCAGTTCGGCCAGCAGCGCCGCCACCTCCGGGGAACTCGGCGACGTGTCGCCCCTCGAGATCAGGTCGATCACCGCGCGGCGCCGCCGGTCCAGGTCGGCCTGCTGCTCCTCGATATCGGCCACCACGTCGGCCAGCAGCGCCTTCAGCCCCTGCTCGCCGGCCAGCGTCGAACGCACCTCGGCCAGCGTCAGGCCCAGCGCCGTCAGCCGCACCACTCGCAGCAGCCGCAGCAGATCGGCGGCGCCGTAGTCGCGGTAGCCGTTGCTCAGCCGCGCGGGCTCCGGCAGCACCCCGCTGGCGTGGTAGTGCCGCACCGCCCTGGTGCTCACCCCGGCCATCGCCGCCAGCTCGGAGATCCTCATGGACCCAGGATGAACTATCACGCCGCGTCAAGGTCAAGGGGAACCGAAGGGCGGGTTTGTCCGAAAG
>JBIQML010000290.1:0-6254 GCA_044463405.1 Nakamurella lactea
GGGGCAGGGGGGAGGGGCAGCGGGGAGGGCGCAGTGGGGAGGCGCAGCAGTGGGGAGGGCGCAGCGGGGGCGCACTGGGGAGGGGCCTCCGCGGCTGCGCTACCGTCAGCAGCCATGCACCGGCTGTCTCGCGCCGACGCCCGCCGGATCGCCGTGCGCGCGCAACTGCTGGCCAGGCCCCGCCCCACCGGTCTGCTGGACGCCGTCCGGCACCTGTCGCTGCTGCACCTGGACGGTACCGCCGCCGTCGCACCAAGCGCCGAGCTGATCGCCTGGTCCCGCCTCGGCGCCGCCTTCTCCCCTGCTGACCTGACCGCCGCGCTGGATGCAGGTGACCTGATCGAGTTCCGTGGCGTGCTGCGCCCGGCCGGGGACATGGTGCTCTACCGGGCGGAGATGGCGGCCTGGCCCGGCCCCGGCGCCCCGGACTACCGCCACGACCAACTCGAGTGGTTGCGCGCCAACGACGACTGCCGGCACGACATTCTGCGCCGGCTGGCCGATTCCGGCCCGCTGACATCCCGGGAGATCCCCGACAGTTGCTTGGTGCCCTGGCGCTCGTCCGGCTGGAACAACAACCGGAACGTCCCGCGGATGCTGGAGCTGATGGCGCTGCGCGGCGAGGTCGCCGTGGCCTCCCGCACCGGTCACGAGCGGGCGTGGGACCTGGCCGAGCGGATCTATCCCGACGACCCCGTCGTTCCGCTGGAGGACGCCCGGCGGATCCGGGGCGAGCGCCAGCTCCGAGCGCTGGGCATCGCCCGCGCCAGCACGACCCGAACTCCCCAGGAGCCCAACGACGTCGGCGAGGTCGGCGAGCCGGCGGAGATCGTCGGCGTGCCGGGGAACTGGAGGGTGGATACGGCCTACCTGGGCGGGGCGGTGGGACCCTTCCGCGGCCGGGCGGCGCTGCTGTCCCCGTTCGACCGGCTGGTGTATGACAGGGCACGGATGGTCGAGCTTTTCGAGTTCGACTACCAGTTGGAGATGTACAAGCCGGCGGCCAAGCGGCGCTGGGGGTACTTCGCTCTGCCGATCCTGTACGGGGACTCACTGGTCGGCAAGCTGGACGCCGCGGCCGACCGGCGCGCGAAGACCCTGACCGTGGCGGCCATCCACCAAGACCTGCCGTTCACCGCGGCGATGACCACGGCGGTGACGAGGGAACTGGGCGACCTCGCCCGGTGCCTCGGTCTGGCGCTCCGCAATGCGGGCTGAGGTACCCTGAGAACCTGCCCCCAGATCACTGATTGTCGACCGCGACCTGCGTAAGGGGTGGCCCGCTCGCGAATCTGGCGGCAGATATTCAGGGTCAGTCCTTGCGCACCACCCGTTCCGCCTCGCCCGGTCTCCAGATGGTGATGTCCAGGTGGCCGCCGGCCACCTCCACCGACGACGCCCCGGTGATGTCCGCGGCGAAGAAGTCGTGGAAGGTCTGCCCGCGCAGATCCAGCCCGATCTCGGCGAACACCGCCTCGGCGAACGCCTGGTGCAGCGCCGGATCCGGCAGGTGGCGCACCGTGCCGAACAGCTTCGCATCGCCGTCGGTGACCTGCGTGTCGACGGTGGCGGTGTGCAGGCAGAACCGGGGATCCCGGCGCAGGTCGGCGAACTTGGTGGTGCCCGGCATGCCGACCAGCAGCAGTTCGCCGGCAAACACCCGCGGCTCCATGGGGCTGATCCTCGGGTAGCCGTCCGAGCGGGTGGTGGCCAGCAGGCACAGCTTGCCGGCGGCGGCGTGCCGGCGGTCGAAGATCTCGGCGATGTGCGGGGCGGCGGTGACGAAGTCCTTCCAGGCTGTCATTCCGGGAGTTCTACCAGCACCGGCCGACAGCGGGTCGGCTTCGTCACCGCCGACCCGGAGCGATCTCGGCGCTACCCCGGGGGTCCGCCGGCCGTGCCCGCCTCGTGGTCGGCCAGGTAGCGCTCGATCCGCCGGTCCGGGACCAGCCACATCACGGCGACCCCCACGTAGCAGGCCATGGCCAGCCAGGTCGCCGGATGCCACGCCGGAATCGCCACCAGCGCGATGACGATCGCCAGCAGGTAGATCACCGGGGACAGCCTGCCCTTGACATCCCTACCCAGCGCGCGGCGCAATTCCGAGGATTCGCCCTGCCCGCGGATGATCGTCGTCTGCAACACGAAATAGGCGATGGCGGCCGCGCACAGGTCCAAGCCGTACACGATCAGCGGCACCCTGGCGAATCTCGTGGTATCCATCCACGCGGTGGTGAACGGCAGCAGGGAGAGCCAGAACAGCAGGTGCAGGTTGGCCCACAGCACTCCGCCGGTGATGCGGCCGGCGATCTGGAACATGTGGTGGTGGTTGTTCCAGTAGATCCCCACATACACGAAGCTCAGCAGGTACGTCAGCAGGCCGGTGCCGACGGTGCTGATCAGGCTGGACAGATCGGCCTTGTCCGGCACGTCCAACTCCAGCACCATGATCGTGATGATCACGGCGAGCACGCCGTCGCTGAACGCTTCGAGTCTGCTCGAGGGCATGCGGGGGATCTTTCCAGCGGCGGCGCGGCGATCACCGACGGCGCGCAGAACGGATGGGCGTGCCGCGGTGATGTCGCTACGCTGGCCTCCGGACGGTCCACGACCGGATGGGTGGAGGCGCGTGTTCCCGGACTCCGAGACCAGCCCGACGGCGCGGGCACTGATGACGCTGGAACTGCTGCAGAACAGGCCGGGGATCGGCGCCACGGCCATCGGTGACCGGCTCGGTGTCTCCGAACGTGCCGCCCGCCGGTACATCGCGATCCTGCGCGAGGCGGAGATCCCCATCGAATCCACCCGCGGCCGGTACGGCGGCTACCGGGTCGGCCGCGGCCTGCGACTGGCGCCGCTGATGTTCACCGACCTGGAGGCACTCGGGCTGGTGATGGCCGTGTTGGACGGGCACCACGACGTCGCCGACGCCGCGTCACCGGTGGGCGGCGCGTTCGACAAGATCGTGCGCGCGCTGCCGGAACCCCTTGCCGCGCAGGTGCAGGCCATCCGCAGCACCGCCGCGCCCGCCCCGGATCGGGCCGCCGCCCGTCCGGACCCGGGCATGACCATCCGCCTGGTACGGGCCTGCTCGCAGCGCCGCCGGGTGCGGCTGGACTACCGCAGCGAGGCCGGCTCGGAATGGACGGTCGACGCCGATCCGTGGGCCGTGGTGGTGCGGCACGGCCGCTGGTACCTGTTGTGCTTCTCGCATGCCGCGCAGGACCGCCGCAGCTACCGCATCGACCGGATCCGGCACCTGGACCTGCTGGACGTCCCGGCCGAGGTGCCCGACGACCTGGACCCGGTGTCCGCCCTGGAGGAGCAACTGGCGGTCGGCTGGGAATACCCGGTGGAGATCGTCATCGACGCGCCCGCCGATACCGTGCGACGGTGCGCGGCACCCGCCCTCGGCCGGCTGGAGAGCGTCGACGGCGACACCTGCCGGCTGGTGGGCAGTACCGGTAACCCGTGGTGGTATGTCGCGCAGCTCACCATGATCCCGGCGCCGCTGCACATCGTGCAGAGCCCGGAGCTGAGGTCCGCGGCCCGCGCGATCGGGCAGCGACTGGTGCAGGCCGGCGAGTCGGGGTAGACGGCGTCGGGTCCGCGGACACCGCTTGATCGCCCCGCGGTCGCGCCGTGCCCGCTGACTACGGGCGGCGGGTGGCCAGCACGCAGAACTCGTTGCCCTCCGGATCGGCCAGCACCACCCAGCTCTGCTCGCCCTGACCGACGTCGACGCGCCTGGCACCGAGGTCCAGCAGCCGGCGAACCTCCTCGTCCTGCTCCCGGTCGGCGGGGTTGACGTCCATGTGCAGCCTGTTCTTGACGGTCTTGCCCTCCGGCACCCGCGCGAAGGTCACCGCCGGCGGCACCGGCCCGGAACGGTCCCGGGCGCTGTCCGTCCCGGGCAGGCCGATGGTGACCAGGCCCTCCTCCTGGCCCAGCACCCGGTAGTCCAGAACCGAGCACCAGAACCGGGCCAGGCCGGGGGGATCGGCGCAGTCGACCTCGAGTTCGGTGAACCTACTGGTCATCTCGGACCTCCGGCCGGGTCGCGCCGATCACTCGCCTCGTCATGTTCCAGCCCCATCCGCCCAGTCTCGGTCGGCGTCCTGGACCGTGCAAGGTGCCGGCCGAACCCGGTCATGCCTGAGCCAGCACCAGCGCGAAGCCGGGCAGCAGTTCGTGCCAGCGAACCCGGGCGAACCCGGCGCCCACCAGCAACCGGCGGAAACCGTCGCCGTCGTGGAAGGAGATCCAGCCCGGGTCGGCCCAGCCGGCCAGCGCTGCCGCCTGCGCGGTGAACCAGGCCGGGCCGGGGTCGATGATGGCGTAGATCCCGTCCGGCCGCAGGGCGCGCCGGATCGCGGCGGCGGCCGCGGGCGGGTCCGGATAGTGGTGGTGTGCCAGGCAGCAGTAGACCAGGTCGAAGGCGCCATCGAACTCGGGTGGCAGGGCGCCGACATCGGCCCGGGCGAACGCGGTGTGATCCAGCCCGGCGGCGCGTGCCGCGCCGCGCGCCTGACGCACCATCCCGGCGGACAAGTCCACGCCGACCACCTCGCCGGCCGGTAGCCGTCGGGCGATGGTCACCAGCTCCCGGCCCGCGCCGCAACCGGCGTCCAGCACCCGCGCATCCGGCGGCAGCAGCGCGGTCAGCACCGACAGCGCCTCGGAGAACAGCGGGCCGGAGAACGGCCGCACGAACGCGTCGTAGACCTGGGCCATCTCGTCGAACTCGGCGACCAGGTGATCGTGCTCGGTCGTCCCGTCGAGCATCACCGGCGCCGGCCACTCCCGGCTGAATCGGGGTCCGAGCCCGGGCCGGTGCAATGGCCGCAAGGCGTCGCCGGACGGCTCCGGCACCACCGGCAGGCCCATCCGGCGCAGCGCCCTGGCCGGCTCCAGCACGGCCGCGGCGTACCACCACATCGATCCGGCCAGCGCGGCGGTGGCCGCCGATCCGCCCGGCGCGCCGCCGCTCACCCCGGCTTCGCGTCCGGTCGCGTGGCGGCGCGGCGAATGACCATGGGAACCGCCGTGCCGATCAGTTCGGGGACGGACAGCCGTCCGCGGATCTCGGCCGCGCCGGCCTCCGGGATGCGGGCGCTGACCCGCACGACGGTGGACTCCCCCGGTGCCAGTTCGACCTTGTCCGGGTCGACCGTGATATCGGCACCATCAGCACTCTGGGCACCGGCGCTGTCGTCCAGCTGGGCGTCGACGGTGGCCGAGACCGGGTGCGGCAGGTGGTTCTCCACCAGGACGGCGCCATGCGCCCACGCACCGGGCGCGGCCTCCAGGACCACCGCCGGCGGTGACGGGGCCTGCGTGGCCGGGCCGGACGCCGGAGCTGCGGCCGGGCTGGTGCTGCTCCTCGTGCTGGAGTCCGGGCCGGACGCCCGAGCCGTCGACGCGCTCGGAACGGTGACGGTGGGCAGGGTCACGGTGGGCAGCCGGATCGGCCCGAGCCGGCCCACGGTGTCCGAGAGTTCCTGCAGGTATTCGGTGGCCAGCCGGGACAGCGAGGCGTAGTAGCGGGCGTTGGCATCCAGCGCCTGCCGCCACACCTGCGTTAGGTCGTCAGCCACGGCGCACACCGACCGCGCACGGCGCCGGCTGGGCGAAGTGGTCGTACCAGTGGTGCTGGGTGCGCGGGCAGTCCCGCACGCACAGTTCGTGCGTGGTGTCGCAACCCTTCTCGGAGCCACTGACGGTCCATCGGAGGGCCGTGTCGTGGCAGCCGTGCACCCACAGCACCAGTTCGGCTCGATCGGCCCCCTTCGGCAGGGTGAGCTCCGCGACTAGTTGCGCGGATTCCAGCGCCCCGACGCTGGCCACGGACGGTGCGCCGGTCGCCAGGGCCGCATCGTTTCCGGTAGCGGCCAGGAATACCCGACGCTCGGCGAGCCCGCAGTTGTGCACCGTTACCCGGATCCGCGCGGTGCCGCCGGGGCACACCACCGAGGTGACGTCGGGGCGGCGTTCGGGCAGCCAGCACGCCGGTGGCCGGCGGCAGCCGCCGCCGGTGGAGCAACCGCAGTCGCTCGAGCAGCAGTCGCCGGTGGACGAGCATGCGCAGCCGCTGGACGAGCCGCCGCCCGTATCGCCGGCGCACCCGCATCCGCCGGACGGGCGGCCGATCCGGGTCAGCGCGCTGGTATCGATGCCCAGCCGGTCCGCCGCCCGGGACATCGAGGACAGCATCTCGGTGCCGAGATCCCGTGCCACGCCGATGCTGTCGCGCA
>JBIQML010000291.1:0-6248 GCA_044463405.1 Nakamurella lactea
ACCCTGGGCGCTCCGTCGAGGTCGGCGAACCGGCGGGCCCGGGCCACCATCTCGCGGGTCGGCCCGCCGCCGCCGTCGCCGTAGCCGAAGGGCAGCAGCGAGCAGGTGGCCTGCGCCTTGTCCCGGAACTGGGCCTGCGCGCGCAGCAGTTCGCGGGCGGTGATCTCGGCGCTGTAGGTGTCGGCGGGCGGGAAGTGCGTGAAGATCCGGGTGCCGTCGATGCCCTCCCAGGAGAACGTGTGGTGCGGGAACGGGTTCACCCGGTTCCAGGAGATCTTCTGGGTGAGGAAGTACCGCATCCCGGCCAGCCTCAGGATCTGCGGCATGGCGGCGGTGTAGCCGAACGAGTCCGGTAGCCAGCCCTCCCGGCAGGCGAGGCCGAAGGTGTCGCGGAAGTACCGCTGGCCCATGGTGAACTGCCGGGCCATGGCCTCGCCGCCGACCATGTTGGTGTCCGACTCGACCCACATGCCGCCGACCGGGACGAATCGTCCGGCCCGGACCTGCTCGGCGACCCGATCGAAGACCGCCGGCCGGTGCTGCTGGATCCACTCGAACTGTTGCGCGGACGACATCGCATACACCACATCGGGATTCGCCTCGAGCAGCGCGACCACGTTGGAGGTGGTGCGGGCCACCTTGCGAATGGTCTCCCGGGTCGGCCACAGCCATGCGGAGTCGATGTGCGAGTGCGCGACCGCCGAGACGGTATGCGATCCGTCCGCGGCGCTGATGGCCAGTTCCGGGGCGAGGCGTTCGCGTGCGGCGCCGGCCGTGGCCGGGATGTCGGCCGGGTCGAGGGCGTCCAGCGCTCGCGCGATGGCCGCCCAGAGCCGGGCCGCACGGGTGGAGTCGTCCGGCAGCAGTTCCGCCAGTCCGCCGAGCACCTCCAGGTCGGCGATCAGCGCGGCAACCTCGGGGTGGTGCACGGCGATGTCGGCGACGGCGACCCGGTAGATCGGCTGGTCGCCGGCGGTCGCCCGGTCGCCGAGCGGCGTCGGCCGGAAGCCCTCGATCTGCGGGTTGGCCGCCGCCTCGACGTACAGATCGATCCGCTCGCCGCCGGCGGCCGGGTCCGCGACCGGGACCGTGTTGTTGCGCGGATGCAGGCCCTTCACCGGGCTGCCGTCCGGGCGGTAGACCAGCCCCTCGCCGCGGAATCCGGCGTAGCGGTTGTCCCAACCAAGGTCGAGCACCAGTTCGACCGCCCGTCCGGCCGTCGAGCCTGGCACGGTGCCGGTCAGGTGGAACCAGCTGGTGCGCCATGGCGTGCCCCAGGCCAGTCCGATCTCGGCGGGTTGGTACTCGGCCGCCAGCGCCCGCGCCGGCGGTACCGGCTCGCCGTCCCCGGGAACGTACCAGACCGCCAGGTCGAGCGGCGCCGCCGTCGTGTGCAGCGCGGGCCGGATGCGGTCGGCCATGAACCGGTCGAGCCGGAGCCTGGTTCCGGCGGCGATGTCATGCATAGGGACCCGTCTACCACATCGCCCAGGCGCCGATTATCTCGGATCGCTCGAGTTAACTCTTCGGTTGCTCAGGATCAGTCGCCACGCTCACCGGGTCGGCTTCAGATGTGACGAGCCCTGGCATCGCCGAATTGGGGTGTGCCAGGGTCCTGTTGGCGGGTTGATCCGGGGAGACCGGCACCTCCCCCAGTCCCCGCACCGGCGGATGCTGCGGTTGAGACGAATCGCTTTGGTCTTCGACGCGGACGCCCGGCGGGTCCTGTTGTGGCGTATCGAAGCCGGGGACCGTCGTGGAGCTTTCGGCGCGCGCCGAGCCGTTCGTTCGCGGCAGGCTGTCCCGGTAGTTGTGTCCCCCCGGCAGAAAGCCGCTGACGCCGTCTTCATCGATTTCCGCAGCTTCGTGACCCTCTCTGACCGGCGGGGCGGGGGCGGTCCAGGGTTTCAGGTGCTGGACGACGCTTTCATAGAACTCCTCCACGAGGTCGAGTACGGAGTTGACGAATGAGGCTCTGCCTTTGCCTCGGCTGGTGCCTGCCACCTTGGAATGGGTGAGCGTCAGGGTGCGCAATTCCTTTGCCGAAGGCTCGAACAGACAGGTCGGATCCTGGCGTACCGAAGAAAGCTTGCAGGATGGGCCAGGACCCTTCGCCCGTAAGGGGGTTGCTTCCAGAAGTACATCGTCTGGGGCGGCGACCAGTTGTCGCACAAGCCATTTGACGCGGGTGGAATTCCGTGCCGCGTCCGGCGGCTTCACGCGGATCCGGCACGAGACTCGTCCAGCGCGGAGGTCTGCCAGGATTTCGATCGGCGCAATCGCGTCTGGCACCTGCAAGGACGCCCGCATCACGCCGGATTCTGCCAGGTCGTCGGCGCGTTGGTGCAGGTATTCGGCGACGTCCCGCAGCTCGTTCCGCGTGAGCGTGGGCTCGACACTGACGCCCAGTCGTCGCGACAATTTCATGCCGGCGAAAGACGCGAGTTGTGCGAATCGTGCCACAACCTGCACAGCATCAGAATCCCCGCTTCGGAGTGTCCTGCGAGCGACACTCTCGCGTACCTGCACCCACGACGGACCCATGTCATCGAAGTCGACGGCTCCGGACTGCGGGTGCTCGAGATATCGAATCAGCTCCGTCAGGATCCAGGCTTGATCCGGGTCGGAGACCGAACGCGTGCACCGTTCAATGACGGCCTCCGTGTGAATTTGGCTCCATGACAGATGAACGAGCGACACCCGGCGGAGCTTCTTGGGGTCCACAACGGTCGCATGCTGCCCCGGGGCGGCGAGGAGCTGATTCGAAATTGTCAGCACAGCGTTGAATCCACGTTGACGAGCGAGCTCGAGGTAGTCCTCCACCTGATTCGCTCGCAGATCGTTGCGGCCGGTTTTCACCTCGACCAGGGCGGTCCATGAGACCTTTCCACGCGTGACGCGTATGACGCCGTCAGGACGGACTTGACGGTCACCGACCTCGAACGGCACTTCGATGAAAGTTGTGACCCGCCCGCGGGGCGCGCCGAGCGGGCAGACGATGGCGTGGCCGAATTCGCGCACCGCCGTGAGCGTAGCAAGCAGCGCGGAGACTCCACGGCGCTCCTGCTCATCGGCGCCTCTGATGCCGGAGACAGGAATCAAACGCGCCTGTTCCCACCCGACTTCGTCGCCATCCGGTCGTGTCATGCGCGCAGTCTTCCAGCGTCCTCACCCACGGGACCTGCTAAACGGACCCATAGAGGGCATAGTTGCAGCAAAGGGCAGCGCGTGCGAAACGGTCAGGCATCAAATCACCCGATTGGGGCATCGCAACACAGTGTCGCGGCGACTCCGCGGTCGGTGCGTCGTAGCAGTGTCGGGCAGGCCTTCCCATCGGTTTCGACTGGGTTACCGCGATGGCGTGGTTCGCCGCTGCCCGGACCGTTCGGTGCGGCGCGACTCATCTCGTCGAAGGAGCCTGGGCAGAACGTGGGCGGCATCGGTGACGGCAGCGTTGTTCAGGTCCAACTCCTCGACGTGCTCGATGCGCGGCGTCAGCCGCCAGAGGCCATAGATGCGCCACTGCGGGAGGTGATAGGACCACCAGCGGACGCCCGCCCATCCGGTTGGTTCCGCGTAGATGGCGCGGGCCCAGCGTTGGGTGGTTGGCCGGTTGCGCTCGATCACCTGGGTGGGTCGCAGCGCGCGGTCCAGCAGCGCGCGGGCATCATCCAGGTCGAGGATCGGGCTGTCGTCCGGGATCGAGTAGACGCCGAGGGCGCGGCGGGAGCCGGGAAGCAGCGGGAAGTCGAACATTCCCGTATCCCAGTGCAGCCGGTCGGCGAAGACCTCACCAATCGCGGCGGGCGCCTCCGCCGAGAGGTACCAGACGTCGTACAGATCCGGGTTGTCCAACCGGCCCTTGCCCTGAGGCCGGTGCAGGTATTCTGGATGTCCAGGCCGTCCGGCTGGCGCGCTCGGCAGGTGAGGGAACACCCGGTACAGCAGCATCAGGCGTACGCGCCTGCGGTGGCCGCGTCGATGGCATCCAGTACCTCGGCCGCACCTCGGGTGAGCACCACCGCGATCGGCGTCGCTCCGGCGAGGTACCCGTTCGGGGAGTCCAGCCAATCCAGCACGCCGTCGTCGTTCCACATGCCGCGGGCCCTGGCCACCACATGCGCGAGGTCCGTGATCACTCGGGCATGGGCGGGTGACGGAGCCTCCGATGTGCTGATCCAGCGGCTCACCCTTGAAGGGTCCACACCGATGTGGCGGGCCACCGCGGAGGGCGTACCGAATATTCGGACCAGCGCCGCCAGGTCGATCACATACGGAGGTTCCGCGCTGTCCCGTACCTGCTGGAAGATCGCTTGCCGCGGTGTCTCGATCGTGCCGCTTCTACCCATGCCGCGATCATACGCACAAAAAATTGTGCGGTGAAGGGCGCTCCACTGGCCGGCCGGAACTCGGCGCTCGCGGTGTGGCAGCAGTGACGGGAGTGCCGGATGGGAATAGGCTGACCCATATGGCCGGGAAGACCTCCACGTCCGCGCGCCCGCGCTCGTCCACCGCCGCGCGGGGTAAAAGTGCGTCCGGATCGTCCCGTTCGGGAGGTCGTGCCGGGTCCGGCTCCGGATCCCGATCGGGCTCACGCTCGACGAGTTCTCGCAGCTCAGCACGCTCGACGAGCACCCCATCGAGCCGCAGGACGACCACCGCGCGACGATCCAGCCTGCCGCCGCTGCGCCGCCGCCGTGGCGTCGTCGCCGGGACCGCGCACGGCATCGGCAAGGGCATCGCCGGCATCTGGAAGCTGACCGCCCGCGGCGTCGGCGGCACCGCCCGGCTGATCGGCAAGGGCGCCGGGGCCGCCAAGGACATCGGCCCCGAGCACCGGCGGGACGGCCTGGCCCTCGGCCTGATCGCGCTGGCCGTCGTCTGCGCGATCGGCTCCTGGTTCCACGCCGCCGGTCCGGTCGGCCGGGTGATCGACGACGCCGTCCGGGTCTGGTTCGGAACCCCGGGCATCGTGCTACCGGCGTTGTTGCTGCTGGCCGCGATCGTGCTGATGCGCACCATCGCTGACCGGCCGCACCGCGCCCGGCGCGCCTTCGGCTGGATCGCCGTCACGCTGGCGGTCACCGGGATATTCCACGTCGCCGTGCTGGCCGGTACGAACGACGGTGGCGGCGTCGCCGACTGGAAGCACGGCGGCGGAACCCTGGGCTGGCTGATCGGGCAGCCGCTGTATGCCGGGCTCACCGCCGCGCCGGCGATCATCGTGCTGGCCCTGCTGGGCGGGTTCGGCGTCCTGCTGCTCACCGGTACCAAGCTCCGGGACCTGCCGGGGATGGCGGCCGCCGGATGGCGGATGCTGTCCGGCCGGGTCGGCACTGACGGTGACGAGGACGCGGACGACTACCGGTCCGGCGGGCGCATCCGGTTGGACGAGGACGCCGACCTGACGACCACCCGGCTTCGCCGCCCGTCCCGGCGCAGGCAGGCCGCGGCCGACCACGACGGTGCCGACCAGGGCGCCGACACCGACCTCGGCACGCGACCGACCGTCATGCTGCCGGTGCCGTCGGAGGAACCGTCACCGGCGGGATCGATGGCGAAAGCCCGCCGGCCCCGGGTGACCAAACCGGCCGCGCAGCCCGACGGCCCGCCCGTCACCGCCCCCACCCAGCTCACCCTGGACCGAGCGATGGACGGCAGCTACCAGTTGCCGCCGGGCGACCTGTTGAAGGTGGGGGCGCCTGCCAAGACCCGGTCGGCCGCCAACGAGGAGATGATCGACCGCATCGGCGAGGTGCTGGAGCAGTTCTCCATCGACGCCGCCGTCACCGGCTTCAACCGGGGTCCCACCGTCACCCGCTACGAGGTGGAGCTGGGGCCCGGCGTGAAGGTGGAGAAGATCACCGCGCTGGCGCGGAACTTCGCCTACGCGGCCGCCACCGACAACGTGCGGCTGCTCACCCCGATCCCCGGCAAGTCGGCCGTCGGCATCGAGGTGCCCAACACCGACCGCGAGATGGTCCGGCTGGGCGACGTGCTGTCGCACCCGGACGCCAAGCGCGACCAGCATCCGCTGGTGATCGGTCTGGGCAAGGACGTCGAGGGCGCCTACCTGCACGCGAACCTCGCCAAGACGCCGCACCTGCTGGTGGCCGGCGCCACCGGCTCCGGCAAGTCCAGCTTCATCAACTCGATGCTGGTCTCGCTACTGGAGCGCGCCGCCCCGACGGATCTGCGGATGATCCTGATCGACCCGAAGATGGTGGAACTGACGCCGTACGAGGGCA
>JBIQML010000292.1:0-6248 GCA_044463405.1 Nakamurella lactea
ATCGTGGCCGGCGACGTGCCGGAGTCGTTGCGCGGCAAGCGGCTGGTCGCCCTCGACCTGGGGGCGATGATCGCCGGCGCGAAGTACCGCGGCGAGTTCGAGGAGCGGCTCAAGGCCGTGCTGGAGGAGATCAAGTCCTCCGGTGGCCAGGTGGTCACCTTCATCGACGAGCTGCACACCGTGGTGGGCGCCGGCGCCACCGGCGAGGGCGCCATGGACGCCGGCAACATGCTCAAGCCGATGCTGGCGCGTGGTGAGTTGCGCATGGTCGGCGCCACCACGCTGGACGAGTACCGCGAGCACATCGAGAAGGACCCGGCGCTGGAGCGGCGCTTCCAGCAGGTGTTCGTCGGCGAGCCGAGCGTGGAGGACACCATCGCCATCCTGCGCGGCATTAAGGAGCGCTACGAGGCGCACCACGGGGTGCGCATCGCCGACTCCGCGCTGGTGGCAGCGGCCACCCTGTCCGACCGCTACATCACCAGCCGTTTCCTGCCGGACAAGGCCATCGATCTGATTGACGAGGCGGCCTCCCGGCTGCGCATGGAGATCGACTCCCGTCCGGTGGAGATCGACGAGCTGCAGCGCAGCGTCGACCGGTTGAAGATGGAAGAGCTCGCCCTGGCCAAGGAGTCGGACGAGGCGAGCGTGGAGCGGCTGTCCCGGCTGCGCCGCGACCTGGCCGACCGCTCCGAGCAGTTGGCGGCGTTGACCGCGCGCTGGGAGCGGGAGAAGTCCGGGCTGAACCGGGTCGGCGAGCTCAAGAAGCAGCTCGACGACTTGAAGGGCCAGGCCGAGCGCGCGCAGCGCGAGGGTGACCTGGCGCGCGCCTCGGAGCTGCTGTACGGCCAGATCCCCGCGCTGGAACGGGAGCTCGGCGAGGCCACCGCTGCCGAGAAGCAGGACGAGGCGAGCGCCGAGCCGATGGTGTCCGAGGAGGTCACCCCGGACGACATCGCCACGGTGATCTCGGCCTGGACCGGCATCCCGGCCGGCCGGCTGCTGGAGGGCGAGACCGCCAAGCTGCTGCGCATGGAATCGGAGCTGGAACGCCGGGTGGTGGGGCAGCACCAGGCGGTGACGGTGGTCGCCGACGCGGTGCGCCGTGCCCGGGCGGGCATCTCCGATCCGGACCGACCCACCGGCTCGTTCCTGTTCGTCGGCCCGACCGGCGTCGGGAAGACGGAGTTGGCCAAGGCGCTGGCGGACTTCCTGTTCGACGACGTGCACGCCATGGTGCGCATCGACATGAGCGAGTACTCCGAGAAGCACTCGGTGGCACGGCTCGTCGGTGCCCCGCCCGGGTACGTGGGTCACGAGGAGGGCGGCCAGCTCACCGAGGCGGTGCGCCGCCGCCCGTACACGGTGATCCTTCTGGACGAGGTGGAGAAGGCCCACCCGGACGTGTTCGACATCCTGCTGCAGGTGCTGGACGACGGCCGGCTCACCGACGGCCAGGGCCGCACCGTGGACTTCCGCAACGCGCTGCTGATCCTGACCTCCAACCTCGGGTCGGCGTCGCTGATCGACACCTCGCTGCCGGAGGAGCAGCGGCGGGAGGCCGTCATGATGGCCGTCCGCTCGACGTTCAAGCCGGAGTTCCTCAACCGGCTGGACGACGTGGTGTTCTTCAACCCGCTGGGCCCGGAGCAACTGGAGCGGATCGTGCAGATCCAGGTCGGCACCCTGGCGCGCCGGCTGTCCGCTCGACGGCTGACCCTGGACGTCACCCCGGAGGCCCGGGACTGGCTGGCGCTGGCCGGATACGACCCGGTGTACGGCGCCCGGCCGCTACGCCGGCTGATCCAGTCCGCCATCGGCGACCAGCTCGCTCGCGAGCTGCTGGCCGGCCACATCGTGGACGGCGAGACCGTGCGAGTGGACGTGTCGGCGGACGACCCGTCGTCGCTGAGCATCTCCGCAGCCGAACCGGTGGCCGGCTGACCGACCGGCATTCCCGGTCGTGCGGGAGGGGCGTGCGCACCCGGTGCGTGCGCCCCTCAGCCGTCCGTGCCGGAGTGCTCGTCCTCATCGGCCCGTGCCGCCGCCGCGCCGGCAGGCTTGTGCAGCGCGCCGCCGTCCAGCACGCGCATCACCGTGATGGGTACGTCCGCCGCGCCGCCGTCGGTCTGCCGGACGGTGTCCTCCGGGTCGAAGTCGTCGACCCGGTTGGCCTGCCTGCGGGCTCGCTTGGCCCGGGTCAGGCCGGCGTCGGCCGCCGCCACCAGCTGCCACAGCGACAGCCGGTGATACGGCGCCACCACGGTCGAGCCGATGGACACCGACAGCGGCACCGGCAGCAGGCCGGCGGCCCGGCTCACCTTGCTGGTCAGGGTTCCGGCGTGCGACGCGGGCGCCAGCAGCACGAACTCGTCGCCGCCGGTGCGGCCCACCACGGTCCCGGACCCGGTGACCGCGCGCAGCGTGTTGGCCAGCCGGATCAGGGCGTCGTCACCCACCGCGTGCCCGTGCCGGTCGTTGACCGCCTTGAAGTCGTCCACGTCCAGCGCCAGGATCGTCACGTTCCGGGTGCGGGGCATCCGCGCGTACGCGAGCTCGAGGCCGCGCCGGTTGGCCAGTCCGGTCAGCGGGTCCGTCACCGACCAGCGGTGCAGGTCCTCGGCGGCCATGTCGTGCCGCCGACGCAACCAGTAGATCAACTCCGCGGACCCGATCAGCACCCCGCCGTGGAAGACCACGCCGACCACAGCCGGCACCGTGAGCGTGCCGCCCAGCGCCAGCACCGACACCACGCCGACCACCACGTGATGGGCCAGCACCGCGACCCTGCTGGAGTACTGGGCGACCATCAGGCCGGTCAGCAGCAGCGGCAGCAGGCCGGTCAGCTTGGCCCCGGGATCCCCCAGATCCAGTACTCCCAGGGTGATCACCAGGTCGGCGCCGAACACGCCGCCCAGCAGCCGCAGGTGCCGGTGACGAGGCTGGACGCCGGTCAGCACCACGGCCGCGATCACGCAGGCCGTCGACGCCATCAGGAATATCCAGTCCAGCGGGCTGAACACGGCTCGTTCGCTGCCGAACACGGTGACGAGGCCGGCCAGCCCGAAGGCCGCGAGGGTCCAGATCGGCAGCCTCGCCGGCGGGAGCGCGCCGACGATGCCCTGCAGCGGAACGGCCGCGGGATGCGGCGCCGGGGCGGGCGGCTCGCCCACCGGGGCGGTCGCCTCGTCCAGGGTGGCGCGGCAGATGCGGTTTCGTCCGGTGTTCTTCGCCTCGTACAGCGCGCGGTCGGCCGCATCCAGGATCTGCCACAGCGCGCCGGGCGCCGTGCAGTCATCGTGCGTGACGTCGATGATGCCCACGCTCACCGTGACCCGCGGCTGCAGGTCCTCCAGGGCGGCCCGGAACGCCTGCGCCACCGGTTCGGCGCGCCCCACCACCAGCGCGGCCAGCTCCTCACCGCCGATGCGGGCGACCAGGTTGCCCGGGCCCGCCGTGGCGGCCAGCACCTGGCACACCCGGCGCAGGATCTCGTCACCCGCGGCGTGCCCGTACTCGTCGTTGAACCACTTGAAATGGTCGATATCCGCGATCAGCAGCCCCAGCGAGGAGTCGCGGCGGGCCCCGCGGACCAGGCCGTCGAATCCGGCCGCGAAACCGCGGCGGTTGAGCACGCCGGTCAGGCCGTCGGTCAGCGACAGCGTGCGCAGCTGGAAGATGCGCTCGGCGGTGGCGCTGGACAGCCGGCGCACCAGCAGGTCCGCAGCGAGCAGCACGCCGGCCGCGGCCACGGCCTCGAAGATCCGGTCCAGCGGGCTGCGATCGGTGCCGGGGATGCCCACCATCACGGCCGCCAGCAGCACCACGACCGCCAGGTGGCTGCGGTGGGCGAGGGCCGCCAGGCTGGACGCCGCGAGCACGGTGGGGATCACCAGGAACAGCACGCGGGCCCGGCCACCGCCCGGGTCGAGCGATCCGAACTGCAGGACGACCGGGATGACGTCCAGCAGCAGCAGCCCGACCAGCGTGGCGTGCATGGTCTGGGCGGGCCGGATCGCCAGCAGCACCAGCGCGGCCAGCACCGCGACGCAGCCGGCGAGCAGGGTGGCCAGGGTGCCGGGCGGCCAGGCGTCGGTGGCCCGCACCTGATGCGCCACGCTCAGCCCGCTCGCCACCGCGAGGAAGGCCAGCGAGCCACCGATCAGCAGGGCCGGGTGGGGTATCCGCAGCACCGCATCGACGGGGTCGGCCGGGCTTTCCAAGGCGCCGTGCGTGTCCCGGCTGCCCAGGGCGATCACCTCCCACCGCCATGGCGCTGACGGGTCGATCCCCGGTCGGCGGTCTCCATTACTGTCCGTCGCGCGAACGTGGCCAAACGTTACTCAGTCGGGTGGGTAGGCCCTGTGGTCGGCGACCGATCGGGGGAACCTGGCGGCATCGTCACCGGGTCGGGGTAGCACTGGAGGATGCGAACGTTCGCGGACCGGCTGGATGCCGGGCGTCGGCTCGGCGAGCGCGTGCGCGAGGGCCTCGGTGCCGGTCCCGGCGGCCCGTTCGTGGTGCTCGGGCTGCCGCGCGGCGGAGTGCCCGTGGCCGCCGAGGTCGCTGCGGCGCTGTCCGCACCGCTGGACGTGCTTCTGGTGCGCAAGGTCCGGGCTCCTGGGCACCGGGAACTGGCGATGGGCGCCGTCGGCGAGGATGGCGTGCTTGTGCGCAACCCCGAGGTGGTCAGTGCCCTGCAGGTCGGTGACGAACAGTTCCGGACGGCCGCGCGGCGGGAGCAGCGGGCGCTCGCGCGCCGGGCCGAGCGGTACCGCACCGTCCGCGGGCGGATCCCCATCGCCGGCTGCACCGCGATCGTGGTGGACGACGGGGTCGCGACGGGTGCGACCGCCCGGGCGGCATGCGCGGTGGCCAGGGCGCGCGGCGCCGCGGCGGTGCTGCTGGCCACGCCCGTGATCGCCCGGTCCACCGCCGACGAGTTCGTCCGCGCCGATCCGGTGGCGGTCGAGTCGCTGGTGGCGGTGCTGCGCCCCGAGACGTTCGGCGGGGTCGGGCAGTTCTACGACGACTTCACGCCCACCAGCGACGAGGAGGTCATGGACATCCTGCGGTCGGCGTCGCGGCGGTGACGGGGACTCGTCGGCACCGCCGGGCACTCAAGGACACCGCGGCGCCGGGGAACGGACCGGCGCTGCCGGGTACGAGCACACCCCGAGCACCGGCCGGCACACCCCGGCCCGGATGGATGTCAGGATGGAGCCGTGATCCCTCCGGGCGCCGATGGTGGCGTGCTGCAGCGCTTCAGTCCGGCCGCGCGCGCCGCGGTGCAGCCCTTCCACGTGATGAAGGTCTGGGCCGCCGCCGGCCGGCGGCGAGCCGCCGGGCTGCCGGTGTTCAACCTCGCGGCCGGGCAGCCGTCCACCCCCGCGCCGAAGCCGGTGCTGGCCGCGGCCCACGCCGCGCTGGACGAGCGGATCCTCGGCTACACGGAGTCGCTGGGCATCACACCGCTGCGCGAGGCCATCGCCGGGCACTACCGGGACCGGTACGGGCTGGAGGTGGATCCGGCCCAGGTCGTGGTGACCACCGGATCCTCCGGCGGATTCCTGCTGGCGTTCCTGTCCGCGTTCGACCCCGGTGCGCGCGTCGGCCTGGCGCGGCCGGGCTATCCCGCCTACCGCAACATCCTCGCCGCCCTGGGCTGCCAGGTCGTCGACCTGCCGTGCGGGCCCGACACACGGTTCCAGCCCACCGCGGCGATGCTGGACGGTCTTGACCTGGACGGCCTGATCGTCGCCAGCCCGGCCAACCCGACCGGCACCATGCTGTCGGACCCCGACCTGGCGGACCTGGCCCGGTACGGCGCCGAGCACGGCACCCGGCTGATCTCCGATGAGATCTACCACGGCATCCGCTACCAGGAGCGCCGCGGCGGCCCGCCGGCGGCCCACGGCAGCGGGTCGGATGCCGGCCGGCCGGCAGACCAGGCGGCCCCGGCGGCTCCGGCGAACCCGGCGAGCGCCTGGGCGACCGACCGGAGCGGGTTCGTGGTCAACTCCTTCTCCAAGTACTTCTCCATGACCGGTTGGCGGATCGGTTGGCTGCTGGTGCCGGCCGACCTGGTCGACGTGATCGACGCGCTGGCCGGCAACCTGGCGATCTGCCCGCCGGCGCCCGCGCAGTACGCGGCCCTGGCCGCCTTCGACGCCTACGACGAGTGCGACGCGCACGTGCGCCGCTACGCCGCCAACCGGGACCTGCTGATCGGAGGGCTGCGCTCGCTG
>JBIQML010000293.1:0-6244 GCA_044463405.1 Nakamurella lactea
CGAACAGGTGCTGCCACATGGTGTGCCCTCCCGGGGCCGGCGAATGCGCCCGGCGGGCACCGGACGGGTCGATCATGCACCCGCCCCGCGGTTTCAGCCGCCCACCAACTCCGGCTCGCGCTCGCGGTGGAACGGCCCCCGGCCGCGGACGTCCGGGCCACCCCGATCGTCGGCGCGCTCGCGGAACTCGCGCGGCTGCGGCATCGGATCCCGCGGCTCGTGATCGCCGGCCGGGCCGCCGCCGAACGCGATGCGCAGCGCCAGGTCCGCGCCGCGGCTGACCCTGCCGCCGGCGGCAGGTTGCTGGTCGATCACCACGCCGCCCTTGCCGTTGACGGCCTGTCCGTCGGGTCCGACGGCCCGCGGGCTCAACCCCGCCGCCCGCGCCATCTCACGGGCCTCGTTCCACCCGAACCCGACCAGGTCCGGGACGCTGATGCGTAGACCGGCCATGACTCGATGGTAGGACATTCCCGCCGAACGGGCCGCTGCGCGGGGACACGGCGGGGCGACCCAGAGTGACGGCGGTGACGGTTCCCCACGGTGACGGCGATCAGGCGGCTCGGGCGCGGAACCCGAACCACGCGAAGATCGCGGTGCCCAGCCCGACCACGGCCAGCAGGCCCAGCCCGATCGCGTAGTGCCCGGTCGCGCCGTACACCACGCCCATGATCAGCGGCGGGACGAAGCCGCCCAGGCCGCCGGCGGCCCCGACGATCCCCGTCACCGCCCCCACCCGGGCCGGCTCGACCAACTCGGCCACCAGCGCGAACACCGCGCCGGAGGCCGCACCGAGCACCGCGGCCAGGCCGAGGAACACCACCGTGCCCTGCGGCATCAGGTGCAACCCGGCGGCCGCCCCGGTGGCGAACACCGCGGTCAGCGCGAAGCACACCGCCAGCACCGGAACCGGGCGCAGCTTGTCCGAGAGCCACCCACCCACCGGGCGCATCGCCACCGCCAGCACCACGAACCCCGCGGTGCGCAGCGCGGCGTCGCCCCGCTCCATGCCGTAGGCGTTGACCAGGTAGGTGGGCAGGTAGACGGAGAACGCCACGAACCCGCCGAATCCGATCGCGTACAGCCAGCTCAGCTTGAGCGTCACCGGCTCGCGCAGGGTCTGCCAAGCGCGCAGCCACAGCGACCCGGACGCCCCGCCCACCACCGGCCGTCCGGGCGGGTTGACCAGCATGCCGCGGGCCACCAGCGCGTACAGCCCCAGCAGCACCGCCACGATCACGAACGGCGCCGGCCGGCCCCAGGCGTCGGCGATCGCGACGGTGGAGAACGCAGCGATCGCGGTGCCGCCCATGCCGGCGCCGAAGATGCCGACGGCGGTGCCGCGCCGGGCCGGCGGGAACCAGGAGTTGACCAGCGGCACTCCGACGGCGAACGAGGTGCCGCCCAGGCCGAGGAAGAAGCCGCCGATGATCACCAGCGGGGAGGTCACCCCGGCGAATCCGACGAACAGCACCGGAACGATGGTCAGCGCGGCGACCATCGGGAACATCACCTTGGCGCCGAGCCGGTCGGTCAGCGCCCCGACCGGGATCCGGCCCAGCGACCCGACGATCACCGGCACGGCGACCAGCAGGGCCTGCTCGAACGCCGTCAGCCCGAACTCGGTGGCGTACGCGGAACCCAGCGGGCTGATCAGCGCCCAGGCCCAGAAGCACAGCGCGAAGCCGGCGGTGGCCAGCACCAGCATCTTGCTGGCGGTGGGCCCGCCCAGCTCGTCGCGGGAGCCCGCCGGTAAGGCCGGTGATCCGGGACGGTCCGCGGCCGGCTCATCCGAGGCCGACCCCAGCGGTGACGGGAGGTCCGATGCAGCCACGTGCCGCCTGCCCTTCTGGTCCCGGGTGGTGGTGCCTGCGGTGGCGGTGGTGGCCGTCACGGTACGTCCCCTCTCGCCGATTGTCGCGTCGACATGTCCTTCCTATGCCGCGCGGCGCGGCGTCGGCAGGGACTTCCGTCACCGATGGGTGGCCGACCCCGTGATGGCCGTCACCGTCACATTCAGTTAGTTGACGTGAATCAACTAACTGCCTATAGTTGACGTTCGTCAACATTCGTTCTCCCGGCGCCGGGGGCGCCGGAACCCGCGAGGATCTCGACCTCCATGTCACGAAGCTCCACCCCATCACCCACCGGCACGACCGCCCGCGCGGGCGCCGCCACCCCACCCGTCAGCGCCGCCGAGTCCGGCGACATGTCGACCCGCGAGGTCGTCATCGCCATGTCCGGCCTGCTGCTGGGCATGTTCGTGGCGATCCTGGCCGGGACGGTGGTCTCCACCGCGCTGCCGCGCATCATCCACGACCTCGACGGGGGCCAGACCTCCTACACCTGGGTGGTGACCGCCAGCCTGCTGGCCACCACCGTCACCACCCCGGTGTGGGGCAAGTTCGCCGACCTCGTCAACCGCAAGATGCTGATCCAGGCGTCGCTGGTGGTGTTCGTGGTCGGCTCCGCGCTGTGCGGGTTCGCCCAGGATCCCGGCACGCTGATCGGGTTCCGGGTGCTGCAGGGGGTGGGCTCCGGCGGCATGATGGCGCTGGTCCAGATCGTGATGGCGGACATCGTCAGCCCCCGCGACCGCGGCAAGTACATGGGTCTGATCGGTGCCGTGATGGCGGTCGGCACCGTCGGCGGGCCGCTGCTGGGCGGCGTGATCACCGACGTGTTGAACTGGCGGTGGAACTTCTACGTGGCGCTGCCGGTCGCGATCGTCGCGCTGATCGTGCTGCAGAAGACCCTGCACGTGCCGCCGCGCCCGGCCAAGCGCGTCACGATCGACTACCTGGGTACCACGCTGCTGGCCGGCGGGGTGTCGCTGCTACTGATCTGGGTGAGCCTGGCCGGCAACACCTTCGACTGGGTCAGCACGACCAGCTTCCTGATGCTGGCCGGCTCCCTGGTGCTGCTGGCCGCCCTGGTGGTCGTCGAGCTGCGGGTGGCCGAGCCGATCATCCCGATGACGATGTTCCGCTCCCGCACCTTCACCCTCTCGGTGGTGGCCAGCATCTCGGTGGGCGTCGGCATGTTCGGCACCACCGTGTACCTGACCGAGTACATGCAGCTCGCGCGGGGCGCCAGTGCGACCGAGTCCGGCCTGATGACCTCGCCGCTGGTGATCGGCCTGATGGCCGCCTCCACGGTGGCCGGTGCGCTGATCTCCCGCCGCGGATACTGGAAGCGGTACATGGTCGGCGGCGCGATCCTGATGACCATCGGCATGACGCTCATGAGCACCATGGCCTACGACACGCCGTTCGCGCTGCTGTCGCTCTACATGGTGGTGATGGGCGCCGGCGTCGGCATGGTGATGCAGAACCTGGTGCTGATCGTGCAGAACGACGTCGACCCGCGCCAGATCGGCGTGGCCAGCGCAGGTGTCGCGTTCTTCCGGACGCTCGGCGGCACGCTCGGGGTGTCTGCGCTGGGCGCCCTGCTGACCTCCCGGCTGGCCTCGCTGTTCGTCGAGCGGCAGGACGACCTGGTGGCCGCCGCGGCAGCGAGCGGCGACGCGGGGAAGAAGGCGCTGGCCACCCTGGCGACTGGCGAGACTCCGAACGTCACCACGCTGCCCGGGCCGGTGGCCGAGGTGGTCAAGTCCGTGTTCGGCAGCGGCATCAGCACGCTGTTCCTGGTGGCGATCCCGCTGGCGGTGATCTGCCTGTTCGCGCTGGCGTTCCTGCCGAACAAGCCGCTGGGTCGAAAGACCACCACGCAGCGGCTGGCGTCCGGCGAGGGCGGTGCCGACGGTATCGGCAGTGCCAACGGTGCCGGTGCTGCCGCCGGCGTCAGCGGGGCTGGCGGCGCTGCCGGTGACGGGACCTCCGGCAGGAGCCGGATCGTGCTGAACGGCGTCGAGACCATCGAACAGGAGGTCGGCGCGACCCTGGTCGAATCGTCCGAGGCGCTGGCCGGGATCACCGCCGACATCACCGAACCGGCCCCGAATCCGGTGCCGCGATGACCGGCACCCTCACAGCCGGGCGTCCTAGCATGCAGGCTGTGTCGGCACCGACCGAGCGGAAACCCGCCGTGATGGCCCTGGAGCAGCAGTTCGGCCTGCTGTTCTCCCAGGCGCGGGCGCGGGCTCGGGATCAGGCGGTCCGGGTCCACCCGGACCTGTCCCCGGCCGGGTACAACGTGCTGGCCACGCTGGTGCGTTGCGGCCCGCAGCACGCCGGATCGCTGGCGGCGATGCTCTACACCGACAAGAGCACCATCAGCCGGATCGTCAAGCAACTGACCGAGCTCGACCTGGTGGAGCGGCGTCCCGACCCGACCGATCGACGGGCATGCTTCCTGGCGGCGACCGAGGACGCCACCAGCCGGGTGGACGCGGTCCGGGACGAGCAGCGTCTCCGGCTGCGGGAGTTCCTCGGCGAGTGGGACGTGGCCGACATCCAGCAGCTCACCGCGTTGCTCGGCCGGCTGAACGCAGAGATGTAGGCGGATACTGGCGCCATGGCCAAGAAGAAGAGGTTCGGTGACCTGCCGTTGGCGGCCCGCGTGGCGATCGTGCTGGCGGGCGCCCTGGAGGTCGGGCTGCTGGCCGTCGCCCAGATCGACATCACCAGGCGTCCGTCCGATCGGATCCGGGGCAGCAAGCGATTCTGGCGGCTGATCTCGTTGATCAACGTCGTCGGGCCGATCGCCTACTTCCGCCGGGGACGCGTCGATCTATCGTGATGGGGTGCCGGACACCCAGGTCGCCCCTCGCATCCGCGCCGCCCCGCTGACCGGACGGGGCTGGCTGAACACCGCGGGCCAACCGCTGTCCCTGGACGGCCTGCGCGGCAGGTTCGTGCTGCTGGACTTCTGGACGTTCTGCTGCGTCAACTGCCTGCACGTACTGGACGAGTTGCGCGAGTTGGAGCGGCGCTTCGCCGACGTGCTGGTGATCGTCGGGGTGCACTCGCCGAAGTTCTCGCACGAGGCCAACCCGGAGGCGCTGGCCGCGGCCGTGGAGCGCTACGGCGTGCACCATCCGGTGCTGGACGACCCGGAGCTGTCCACCTGGAAGGCGTACGCGGCGCGCGCCTGGCCCACGCTGACCCTGATCGACCCGGAGGGCTACATCGCCGCGCAGATGTCCGGGGAGGGCCACGCGCAGGGCCTGGAGGTGCTGCTGCGCGAGCTGATCGCCGACCACGAGCGGCGGGGCACGCTGCACCGGGGGCGCGGTCCGTACGTGCCGCCGGAGCCGGCGGCGACCGCGCTGCGCTTCCCCGGCAAGGCGGTGGCCCTGCCATCGGGCGGCGTGCTGGTCTCCGATACCGCGCACCACCAGATCGTCGAGCTGGACGCCGATCTCGCCACCGAGCTGCGCCGGATCGGTTCGGGCGAGCGCGGTTTCGCCGACGGGGCGGCCGCGACCGCATCTTTCAGCGAGCCCCAGGGCCTGCTGGTGCTGCCCGAGACTGTGGCCACCAGGCTGGGTTTCGAGGTGCTGGTCGCGGACACCGTGAACCACGCGCTGCGCGGGCTGCGGCGCCGCGACGGGACGGTGACGACGGTCGCCGGCACCGGCCGGCAACTGCGCCGGCGCGGGGGCGCGGGTCCGGCGCTGCAGCAGGACCTGTCCTCGCCGTGGGACCTGGCCTGGTTCGACGACGCCGTGGTGGTGGCCATGGCCGGCACCCACCAGCTGTGGCGCTTCGACCCGGTCGCCGGGAGGATCGGCGTGCTGGCGGGCACCAGCTCCGAGGGCCTGCGGGACGGCGCCGCCGCCGACGCCTGGTTCGCCCAGCCATCCGGGCTGGCCGCGGCGGCCGACGGGTCCCGGCTGTGGATCGCCGACTCGGAGGCGTCCGCCCTGCGGCACTTGGCCGGCGGTGCCGGCGGTGCCGGCGGGGACGGCGCTGACGGTGGGGCCGACGGCGCCGGGTCGGACTGGTCGGTGCATACCGACGTCGGCAGCGGGCTCTTCGACTTCGGTCACCTGGACGGCCCGGCCGGCTCCGCGCTGATGCAACACCCGCTGGGGCTGACCGAGCTGCCGGACGGCTCGGTCGCCATCTGCGACACCTACAACGGGGCGATCCGGCGCTTCGACCCCGAGACACGCGAGATGACCACGCTGGCAACCGGTCTGGCCGAACCTAGCGATGCGTTCGTGGAGCACGGTCCGGACGGTCCGTTGCTGCTGGTGGTTGAGTCCGGCGCGCACCGGCTGGTCCGCGTGCTGATTCCGCAGGCGGCGAGGCGGGTCCGGGGCGACGCCCGGCAGACC
>JBIQML010000294.1:0-6223 GCA_044463405.1 Nakamurella lactea
CCAGGCCGCGCGCCATCACCGGGTGATCGTTGGCGTAGCCCAGCACCGACAGCGCCATCAGCGAGTACACCCAGGGCGGCTGGATGCCTCCCCAGCACCCGTCCGCCTCCTGACGGGCGATGATCCACTCGGTGATCCGGCCGATCGCGGTACGCCGCAACGGTTTCACCGGCAGCTTGTGGTAGCCGTGCAGCATCCGGTCCAGCCCGCGGAAGACCGGGCCCCACACCCGCGATCCGGCCGTCCGGCGCGGCGTGGGCGTCGCCAGCCGCAACTCGTCGACGGTGATGCCGAGATCGCGGGTCGGCCGCAGCGCGGACAGCACGGTCAGCGGCGCGATGGTCTGCCGGGCCCAGCACCCGAAGTCGTACAGGTTCAGCGGGAACCAGGCCGGAAGGAAGACGATCTCCGGCGGCAGGGCCGGCACGTCCCGCCAGTCCCATAGCCCGAACAGCGCCAGCCACATCCGGGTGAACACCCGGGTGCCGTCCAGCCCGCCGGCCGCCAGCACGATCCCCCGGGCCCGGACCATGTGCGGGGCCTCCGGGTCGTCGCCGGCCAGCTTGAGCGCGACATAGGCCTCCGCGGTGGTGGAGGGATCGGCCGGCCCGCCACGGAAGTTCGACCACGAGCCGTCCGCGCGCTGCTGGCTGCGGATCCACCGGGCCGCCTGCTCGGTCTGCTCCGCGGTCCGCACCCCGAGGAACTGCCGCATCAGCAGGTCCTCGGCATCCATGGTGACGTTGGTCTCCAGCAGGCCCCGCCAGTGGCCGTCGCCGTGCTGCAGGCCGACCAGGTACCGCACCGCGCGATCCAGCACCGCGCGATCCGGCACCGCGCGATCCGGCACCGCGTGATCCGGCACCGCGGAACCCTGCGCGCGCGCGTCACCGATCGCCGCGGTTGCTCCCGGGGCGTTCGCTGCCGCGGCGGTTGCTCCCGCGGCGGTCGATTCCGCGGCGGCACTGCCGGTCATCAGCTCAGAGGTCGCCAGGTCCATCGCGTTCAGTGATCCCTCCCGCACAGCATCTTCGTCACCGCCACCAGATGCTCGCGCACCCGGTCGGCGATGGGCATCTCGGCCACGATCGACAGCGCGGCATCGGTCTCCCGCTCCGCCTGCGCCTGCGCCCAGGCACGACCCCCCGCCGCCTCGACCGCGGCAGCGGCGGCGGCCAGGTCCTGCTCGGACAGCGTGCCGTCCCTGGCGTACAACTCGGCCAGCCGGTCGGCGTGCGGTCCGCCCGCGGACAGCGCCGCCACCACCGGCAGCGACTTCTTGCGGGAGGCCAGGTCGGACGCCACCGGCTTGCCGGTGCGCTCGGGCGCGCCCCAGATACCCAGCAGGTCGTCCACCAGCTGGAACGCCATGCCGACGTGGTACCCGAAGTCCGCCAACGACATCGTTAGCGCCGCCGGGGCGTCGGCGAGTACCGATCCCAGCGACGCGGAGCAGGCCAGCAACGCTCCCGTCTTGCCGGCGGCCATCTGCTGGCAGCGCTCCAGGTCCACGCCCCGCTCGGACTCGAACTCCAGGTCCGCGGCCTGACCGGCGATCAGCCGACGGGTGGCGGCCGACAGGCAGCGCACCGCCCACGGCACGGTCGGAGACGTGGCCTCGGCCAGCACCTCGGTGGCCAGGCCGAGCATCGCGTCGCCGGCCAGGATCGCCGAGGATGTCCCGAACACGGTCCAGGCGGTGGCCCGGTGCCGTCGTGTGGTGTCCGCGTCCATGATGTCGTCGTGCAGCAACGAGAAGTTGTGCACCAGTTCGCAGGCCACGGCGGCGGGAATACCGACGTCCGCACTCGCCCCGGCTGCCTCCGCGGACAGCAGCGCGAGCGCCCCGCGCACACCCTTGCCACCGGAGTCCGACACCGGGTTGCCCGCCGCATCGACATATCCGAGGTGGTACTCGGCCACGATGCGGTTGGCCGGGTCCAGCCGGGCGACCGCCGCGCGCATCGCGGGTTCGACCCGCGATCTGGCGTCGTCCAGCACCGCTCCCGCCGCGCTGGTCATCGCGCGACCACCTCCACATGATCATCGTGCCGCGGCCAGCCTTCCAGCCCGCCGCCGCTTTCGGTAGCTGATTTCCGCGCGGTGTGTCGCGCCCCACGGGCTGCCGACGGTGCTACCTGCGCTACCAGCGTCTCCGCGGCCACCTGCCCACTGCGCACCGCCCCCTCCAGGGTGTCCGGCAGTCCGGTCGCGGTCCACGAGCCGGCCAGCACCAGCCCCGGCCAGCGGGTCGCCGCGGCCGGACGCAGCCCGCCCGACCCGGCCCGCTGGCGGAAGGTGGCGTGGGGCTCCCGGGTGACGAAGCCGTCCAGCACCTCCGCGTCGCCGGTCGCGGGGAACAACCGGGCCAACTCCCGCCGGGCCTCGTCGAGCAGGTCGGCCGCCGGCCGGCCGATCGCCTCGTCGGCCGCCGAGACCGAGCTGACCAGGTACTGGCCCGAGGTGCCCGCGGCCGCGGTCCGGTCGAAGACCCACTGCAGCGGGGAGTCCAGCACGGCGGCGAAGGACGTGCCGGCCAGCGCGTCACCGGTGACGCGACGATCCAGATGCAGGTGCACGTTGACGATCGGCGAGGCGTCCAGCGCCGCCCAACCGTCCCGGCCGGGAGCGGCCGCGGGCGGAACCAGGGCCGCGGCGTGCCGGTGCGGCACCGCGCACACCACCGCATCGGCGGGAACCTGCCCGTCCCTGGTGGTCACCAGATAGCCGGTCTCGGACCTGTCGATGCCCGTCGCGCGACAGCCGGTGCGGCACTCGACGCCGAGCCGCTCCAGCAGCCGCCGGGCGGGCGCGTCGTGCAGCGCGGACAGCGGCGCGGCAGGGACGCCGATGTCGCCGGCGGGCACCCGGTCCAGCAGTCCGGTGCACAGCACCCGTGCCATCAGCGCCGTGGAGGCGCGTGCCGGGTCGATGTTCAGGGCCGCGACGCACAGCAAGCCCCACAGCGCGGCGATCACATGGTCGTTCTGACCGTGCCGGTGCAGCCAGTCGGCCAGCGGCAGCGCGTCGACCGCCGGGTCGTCGGGGTCCAGCCGCGTGACGGCCAGCGCCGCCCGGGTCGCCGACACCCGCTCGGCCACCGACAGCTCGCGGTACCCGGCCAGCGCGGGCAGCAGGTGCAGCGGCGCGGGTCCGAACCGGCCGCGCCGCAACGAGGATGCCGGCCCTCCCGGCCGCAGCACGGTGATCGACATCCGTGGCTGGATGGGCAACAGGTCGGACACGCCCAGCCGACCGAGCAGGGTGCGGTAGGCGCTGTAGCAGCGCAGCACCACGTGCGCGCCGGTGTCGACGGTCAGGCCCGACCGGTCGAACGAGTAGGCGGCCCCTCCCAGCCGGGGCCGGGACTCCAGCAGGGTGACGCGCCAGCCCCGGTCGGCCAACGAGGCCGCCGCGGCGATGCCGGCCAGCCCACCGCCGATCACCACCGCGCGCCCCCGCTCGTCCCATGTTCCGGTGTTCAGCACGACATCACCATGACCCCTTGGCCAGGGCGCGGGCCGCGACGGCGGCCTTCTGCGCGGCGGGCAGCGATACCCGGCGGGTGCGCACCGCGTCCGGGTCGGCCGCGATGATGCCGAGCAGCCGGTGGTAGATGCCGGCCATCGCCGCCGTGCAGGCCGCGCTGCGACGATCCAGCAACGGAAGCAGGGCGGCGCCGCGGTCGTACCACATCTGCGCCCGGTCCGCCTGGAACCGGACCAGGGCGGCGAATGCCTCCGGCGGGTCGGTCAGGTTCCCGTCACGGTCGATGGACAGCCGGCAGCCGAATCGCTCCAGGTCCTCGGCCGGCAGGTATGTCCGGCCGGTCAGCCGGTCCTCGCGGATGTCGCGCAGGATGTTGGTGATCTGCAACGCCACGCCCAGCGCGTCCGCCGGCTCCCACGCCTCGGACAGCCGGGCGGGGCGATAGATGCCCACCGAGAGACGGCCGACGGCCCCGGCGACGCACCGGCAGTACTCCACCAGTTCGTCGAACGTGGCGTAGGAGTGCACCGAGACGTCGGCCAGGCAGCCGTCGACGATCTCGCCGAAGGCGTTCAGCGGCAGCGGGAATCGCTGGGCGGCGTCGGCCACGGCCTGCAGTACCGGGTCCACGGTGTCCGCGGCGGGACGCTCCGCGTCGCGCACCGCCAGCAGCGACGCACGCAGCGATCCCAGCGCCTGCACCTTCTGCTCGTCGGGCAGGTCGCCGTCGCCGATGTCGTCGATCCGCCGCGCCGCCGCGTACACCGCCGTCATCGCGCGGCGCTGGGCCGGTGCCAGCAGCGCGATCCCGTAGGAGAAGTTGCGCGCCTCTCCCCGGGTGATCGCCTGGCAGGCGGCGTAGGCGGTGTCGATGTTCATGGCGTTCCCGTACGTGTCACCTCGTGGTCGGTCGGACTGTCGGCGGTCATCCTGCGGTCCGGACGGTGGCCCGCAGGTACGCCGACACGATGGTCCGCTTCCGCGGGGAGCAATCCCGTGCGAGCACGTCGTATCCGGCGTCGCGGACCGCCCTCGCCGCCGCCCGACCGCCCGCCAGGAACCCGGCGACCGCGATCCGCGCCGGGCCGTGCAGCGCGGACACCAGCGGCGCGCCCGCCTCCAGGTACGCGACCGCGCGATCGGTCTCGTAGCGCAGCAGGTCGGTCAGTTCCGCGCTGGCGTGCGCTGCGCCCAGCGCCTCCTCCAGGACGCCGAAGCGCGTCATGTCCTGCTGCGGGAGGTAGACCCTGCCGGCGCGGTAGTCCTCGCCGACGTCCTGGACGTGTTCGATGACCTGCAATCCGGTGCAGATCCGGTCGGACAGCTCGTCCAGGTGCTCGGCGTCCGCGCCGGCGATGCGCAGCACCACCCTGCCGACCGGGTTCGCCGACAGCCGGCAGTAGTCCAGCAGGTCCGCGAAGGTCGGGTAGCGGCTGACCCGCTGATCGGCGATGTTGGCCTCGATCAGGTCCAGGAACGGATCGACCGGCACCCGGTGCTCGTCGCGCAACACGGCAAGGCCGGACACGGCGGGCAGCGTGGGCAGCCCACCGTCGTAGAGCAGCCGCACCTCGTCGGCGATCTGTTCGAGCGCCTGCACCCGGGGCCCGTCGAACTCGTCGCCGATGTCGTCCACGTAGCGCGCGTACGCGTACAGCGCCAACAGACCCCGCCGCAGTCGGGGCGGCAGGATCCGCATCGCCACCGGGAAGTTCTCGCCGTCGATCCGCTTGCGCGCGGCCGCGGGCAGCGACAGCGGCCGATCCGTGGGCTTCGCCACCGCCGTGGCGCCGGCGCCGGCGGTCGCTGCCTCCGCCGCTGCCGGGCCGGCCGGGCCGCGGTGCATCGTCTGGGTGCTGCCGCTGGTCATCCCACCCCCTGCCGGACGGTTCGCTGCCACGCGTACGCACCCTCGGGCACGGCCGGATGGCCGTCCGGACGGGCGGGCCGAGTGGCGCTTCCGGCCGCAGCGCGGATCGATGCGGCGATCCCCTCCGCATCCAGGCCGTAGCGGGATAGCAACTCGGCCCGGGTGCCCTGGGGGATGTACTCGCTGGGCAGGCCGAGGGCACGAACGGTGACGTCGACGCCGCGGTCGGCCAGCAGGGCGGCGACGTGCGATCCCATGCCGCCGATCCGCAGCCCGTCCTCGACCGTGACCACCACACGGTGCTCGGAGGCCAGATCCGCCAGCACCGGCGCCGCCGGCAGCACCCAGCGGGGGTCGACCACGGTGCATGCCAGGCCCTCGGCCTCCAGCAGGTCGGCCGCGGCCAGCGCGGCGGTGCACAGCGCCCCTGATCCGACCACCAGCACCTCGGCACCGGCCGGAGCACGCAGCAGGTCGACGTTGCCGACCGTGGCGACGGCCGGCACCGGATCGCCCAGCGCCGCCTTCGGGTATCGCAGCACGGTCGGCCCGGTGCTGGTGTCCACCGCCTCGGCCAGTTCCTCGGCCAGCGACTGCGCGTCTCGCGGTGCGGCGATCCGAATGCCGGGCACGATGCCGAGCATCGCCAGGTCCCACATGCCATGGTGGCTGGGTCCGTCCGGGCCGGTGACGCCGGCCCGGTCCAGCACCATCGTCACCGGCAGCCGATGCAGCCCGACGTCCAGCAGTGCCTGGTCGAACGCGCGGCCGGCGAACGTCGCGTACAGCGCGACCACCGGGTGGCGGCCGGCCATGGCCATGCCGGCCGCCGAGGTCATCGCATGCGCTTCGGCGATCCCGACA
>JBIQML010000295.1:0-6209 GCA_044463405.1 Nakamurella lactea
CGTCACCAGGAACGCCGAGATGCCCGGCCCGAACAGCGCGGGCGCGACCCACGCGACCGAGTTGCCGACGAACACCTTGGGGACCTGGCGCGGCGTGAACACCCTGGCCACCAGCACGTAGAGCGCGACCACCACCAACCCGCCGCCCAGCGCCTGCACCGTCCGGCCACCGATCAGCACCGCCATGCCCGGCGCGAACCCGGCCAGCACCAGCCCGCCGGTGAACAGGCCCGTCCCGGTCCAGATGACGGCACCGGGCCCCCTGGCATCGGCCCACGGTCCAGCGACCGTCATCGACAGCACGGTGGCGGCGAGCGGGATCGCGAACACCACGCCGTACAGGGCGAGTCCGTGCAACTCGCGCGCGACGGTGGGCATGCCCGCGGACACCGCTATCTGCTCGTAGGCGACGACGGTGATCAGCAGCACGGACCCAGTCAGCGCAACGATCCGCTGTCGCGTCCAGGAGTCGCCGGTGGCGTCGATCCGGTCCAGGCCCACCGTCACCGCCCCAGACTAGAATCTCAACCATGGTTGAGGTCAAACTGACTCCCGCCGAGGTGTCGCGGCGAGCTGGGGTCGCCGTGTCGACCCTGCACTTCTACGAACGCGAGGGGCTGATCACGGCATCCCGCACCACCGGCAACCAGCGTCGCTACCGCAGGGACGTGTTGCGCCGCATCGCCTTCATCCGCTTCTCGCAGCAGGTCGGCATCCCGTTGGCCCGGATCAGGGCGGCACTGGGGTTGCTGCCGTCCGACCGGCCGCCGGCCAGACGGGACTGGCGCCGCCTGATGGACAGCTGGCGCGACGATCTCGACGAGCGCATCCGGGTCCTCCAGGCGCTGCGTGACTCGTTCTCCGAATGCATCGGCTGCGGCTGCCTGTCGCTGCGCACCTGCTCGGTGCTCAACCACGGCGATGTGCTGGCGTCCGGGGGCAGCGGGGCCCGGCGCATCATCGACGGCGCCGCCGGCCGTTGAGCACCGCCGCGATCGGCCGTCGAGCACCACGGCGCCGCCGGCCGCTGAGCACCACGGCGCCGCCGGCTCCTGAGCCCGGCCACGGCGCCGGGCTGCCATCATGGAGCGCGTGCCAGCACACCCGCTCACCATCGTGTACGTCCACGCCCACCCCGACGACGAGGCCTCGCAGACCTCCGGCACCATGGCCAGGGCGGCCGCCGAGGGCCACCGCGTGGTGCTGGTCTACGGCACCAACGGCGACCACGGGGAGGCCCCCGACGACCTGGCGCCCGGTGAGACCGTCGTCGACCGCCGGCGCGCCGAGGCCGAGCGCTCGGCGGCGATCCTGGGCGTATCCCGGATCGTCTGGCTCGGCTACGCCGACTCCGGCATGACGGGCTGGCAGCAGAACGCGTCGCCGGACGCATTCTGCAACGCCGACCTGGACGTGGCTGCGGGTCGCCTGGCGGCCGTGCTGGACGCCGAGGACGCCGACCTGCTGGTCTGCTACGACTGGCACGGCGGGTACGGGCATCCCGATCACATCCAGGTGCACCGGGTGGGCCACCGGGCGGCCGATCTGGCGGCCCGACGACCGCGGCTGCTGGAGTCGACCATGAACCGCGACGCCATGCGGCGGGTGCGCCGGCAGGCGCTGGACGCCGGGCTGGAGATGGACTTCGACCCGGACGCCGCCATGGACGACGGGAACCCGATGGGCAGCCCCGAGTCGGAGATCCACTGGCAGGTCGACGTGTCCGACTACCTCGATCGCAAGCGGGCCTCCCTCGCCGCGCACGCCAGCCAGCGCACCGACGTCGGCTTCTTCCTCTCGCTTCCGGTCGAGGCGTTCCACGCGTCCTTCGGAACCGAGTACTTCATCGAGCCGGGCCGGCCGGCCGGCATGCGCAGCGGGTGGTTCCTGGACGGCGGGGCCGCCGGGGTCGACGACGACGCGGACGGTGAACTGGGGGAGGATCGAGGGATGGGCAGCCCAGCAGCAACGCCGGGAACGGGGCCGGGCCGATGAGCGCGGTCTTCGATGGCGCCACGGTGTCGCTGCTGATGGCCGACTACGCCGTCACCGACCAGTTGAACAAGCTGCAGGTGGTGGGCGGCGGGCTGCAGGTGATCGGCCGCGACCACGCCAAGGGCACCACCTCCGCATTCGCGCTGGTCATCGCGATGTCGTTCACGCCCGAACTGATCAACGAGCAGTACGCCTTCGAGGTCGTGCTGGAGAACACCGACGGCAGCCCCGTGGAACTGGGCACCCCGCCTCCCGGCGCCGCGTCGAACGTGATGCGGTTCGGTCAGAGCCTGCAGGTCGACGAGCCGAACTTCCGCGGGGCCGGCGTGCCGCGGCACGCGCTGCCGCCCCGGGCCCAGGTGGTGCTGTACTTCAACACCGGCCTGCCGCTGCCGGCGGGGCGCGTGCTGGTCTGGCGGGCGCGGATCGACGGCGACACCCGCCCGGACTGGGCGCTGCCGTTCTTCGTGCCGGCCCCGCCGTCCGGGCCGGTGCTGGGCTGAGCCGTGCGGATCGCCACCTGGAACGTCAACTCCATCCGGGCCCGCCTCGACCGGGTCCTCGGCTGGCTGGAGCGCACCGAGACCGACGTGCTCGCCATCCAGGAGACCAAGATCGACAACGCTCGATTCCCGGCCGAGCGATTCGCCGACGCCGGGTATCAGGTGGCCCGGCACGGCATCTCGCAGTGGAACGGGGTGGCCATCGTGTCCCGGATCGGGCTGACCGACGTGCAGGTCGGCCTGCCGGACTGCCCCGGGTTCGGCGACCCGCCGGTGTCGGAGGCCCGCGCGATCGGTGCCCGCTGCGGCGGCGTGACGGTGTGGAGCCTGTACGTGCCGAACGGGCGCGCGATCGGGGACCCGCACTACACCTACAAGCTGGACTGGCTGGCCGCGCTGCGTGCCTGCGCCGCCGCTGCGCTGGCGGACGATCCGCAGGCGGCGATCGTGCTCGGTGGCGACTTCAACATCGCCCCGACCGACGATGACGTGTGGGACATGACGGCTTTCGAGGGTTCCACGCACGTCAGCGAGCCGGAGCGGGCGGCGTTCGCGGCGCTGGTCGAGTCCGGGTTCACCGATCTGGTGCGGCCGCATGCGCCGGGGCCCGGCGTGTACACCTACTGGGACTACCAGCAGCTGCGATTCCCCCGCCGGGAGGGCATGCGCATCGACTTCCTGCTCGGCTCGCCGGCGCTGGCCGCACGGGTGACCGGTGCGCACATCGACCGGGACGAGCGCAAGGGCAAGGGCGCCTCCGACCACGCCCCGGTGGTGATCGACACCGCCGACGACGTCCCGGCCGTACCGGTGCCGGACGGCGCCGCCGTGGTGGAGGCGGCCGGGGTGCAAACGGACGTCGGAGGGCTGTGGTGACCCACGCGGAACTTGAGGGCGGTGGCGCAGGAGTGCCCGGACGGGAACCAGAGGGTGGTGGCGCAGGAGTGCCCGGGCAGGAACCGGACGATCTGGCGGTGACGAGGTCCACGGAGTTGGGCGACCCCTCGTCGCGGGCTCCTCGGGTCGTCGTCCTGGAACACGATCCGTCCGATCCTCCGATGCTGCTGGGCGACTGGCTCGGCGAGGCCGGGGCCGATGTGCGGGTGCTCCGACTGCATGCCGGGGACCGGGTTCCCGACGAGCCTGGCGCGTTCGACGCCCTGATCAGCATGGGTGGCGAGATGGGCGCCACCGACGACGATGTCGCTCCGTGGCTGCCCGCCACCAGGGCACTGCTGGCCTCGTGCAGCGCCGCCGGGACGCCGACACTGGGGATCTGCCTGGGCGCGCAACTGCTGGCCGTCGCCACCGGCGGGCAGGTGGAGCGTGGCCCCGACGGACCGGAGATCGGCGCCTACCTCGCCGCGAAACGTGATGCGGCGGAGGCGGATCCGCTGTTCGCCGGGTTGCCGCTGAGCCCGGACGTGATGCACTTCCACCACGACGTCATCAGCCTGCTGCCCCCCGGCGCGGTGTTGCTGCTGTCGTCCACCGGATATCCGAACCAGGCCTTCCGGATCGGCCCGGCCGCCTGGGGGATCCAGTTCCACATCGAGGCCACCGCCGACACCCTGCGGGGGTGGGGACCCGGCGGCTCGGACGCACCGACGGCACCCACCGGCCGGCTCGGGCCGATCCTGGACGAGGCCGAGGAGCTGATGGGCCAGGTGTGGCGCGCGTTCACCCACCGATTCGTCGAACTGGCTCGCGACGGGGTGCCACCGAGCCCGTCGGCCGGCGGGCGACCGCGGCTGCCGCTGCTGCACGACGATCCGCCCGGGCCCGAGCGACGATGACCAGGGCCGTCCGCGCGCTGGCCCGCTACGGCCTGCCCGACACCGACGCGGTGCGCGCCGATCTCGCCGCGGCCGGGCTGTCGCCGGACGATCCTTCGCAGGACGGCACGCTGGAAGTTCTCGGTGCGCTGTCCCGTGCCGGAAGCCCCGAACTGGCCGCGCGGCACCTGGCGGGACTGGTTGTCGCGCTGCGAGCGCACGGCCAGGACCCGGCCGACGGCCTGCTACCCGCACTGCACGCCGATTCGGGATTCCGCGGCCGGCTGCTCGGCCTGCTCGGTGGATCGGCGACGCTGGCCGACCACCTGGTCGCCCATCCGCAGGACTGGACCGCGCTGGCCGAATCCGGACCGCTCAGCGAACTCGCGTCACCGGAGCGCTGCACCGCCGCCCTCGCCGACGCCACCCACGATCCGGGCGGCGCGGTGCTCCCGCCGAGCCGTGCCATTCCACCACTGCGGGCCGCATACCGGACCATGCTCGCGGTCATCGCGGCGGCCGACCTGGCACCGGTCGTCGAGTCCGGGCCGGCCGGTCCGGACCTGGATTCGGTCTGCCAGGCGCTGACCGACCTGGCCGATGCACTGCTGTCCGTCGCGCTCACGGTGGCCGCCGCCCAGCATCCCGGCGCGGCGCCGGTCCGGCTGGCGGTGATCGCGATGGGCAAGTGCGGCGCCCGCGAGCTCAACTACGTCTCCGACGTCGACGTGATCTTCGCGGCCGAGGGCGGCGACGCTGGCAACACCGACGGGTCCGCGTCCCCTGTGCGCGAGGCGCAGCCGCACCGGTCGGCGGGCGAGGAGGCCGCGATGCTGGTCACCGCGACAGCGCAGGCCACCGAACTGATGCGCATCTGCGGGCAGGTGGCCTGGCAGGTGGATGCCGGGTTGCGGCCGGAGGGGGGCGCCGGACCATTGGTGCGGACCCTGGCGGGGCACGCCGCCTACTACCGACGGTGGGCCAAGACCTGGGAGTTCCAGGCGCTGCTGAAGGCCAGGCCCGCCGCCGGGGACCCCGAGATCGGCCTGCGTTTCGTGGAACTGACGGCCGAGGGAGTGTGGACCGCCGCCGACCGGGAGTCCTTCGTGGCCGACGTGCAGGCGATGCGCCGGCGTGTCGAGGACGCGGTGCCGATCGCCGAGCGCGACCGGGAACTCAAGCTGGGTGCGGGCGGGCTGCGCGACGTGGAGTTCGCCGTGCAACTGCTGCAACTGGTGCACGGTCGGGTCGACTCGTCGCTGCGGGTGCCCGGCACCCTGCGCGCGCTGGCGTCGCTCACCCGCGGCGGTTACGTCGGCCGGCAGGACGGCTCCGAACTGGCCGACGCCTACGCCTTCCAACGCCGGGTGGAGCACCTGCTGCAGTTGCAGCACCTGCGCCGCACACACAGCCTGCCCGCGCATGCCGAGGACCTGGAATGGCTGGCGCGGGCGGCCGGATTCGCCGCGACGGACGGTGCCAGGGCACCAGTCGGCGCCGCGGCGAGGCTGACCGCGGAACTGGCCAGGCACGCCAGCACGGTCCGTCGACTGCACGAGAAGCTCTTCTACCGGCCGCTTCTCGCCGCCGTGGCGGCGGTGTCCAGCGATGAGCTGCGGCTGTCCCCGCAGGCCGCGGTCAGCCGACTGGAAGCGCTCGGATTCGCCGCCCCCGAACCCGCGCTGCGGCACATCGCCGCCCTGACCGACGGGGTGTCCCGCCGCGCGGCGATCCAGCGCACCCTGCTTCCGGTGCTGCTGGACACCTTTGCCGACTGCCCGGACCCGGACGTCGGGCTGCTGGCCTACCGGCAGGTGTCCGACGCGCTGGCCGAGACGCCGTGGTACCTGCGGCTGCTGCGCGACGAGGGCCTGGTCGCCCAACGGCTGGCCCAGTTGCTCGGCGGATCCCGGTTGATCGCCGACCTGCTGCAACG
>JBIQML010000296.1:0-6192 GCA_044463405.1 Nakamurella lactea
ACCGAGATCACCGCCATGCTGCATGGCCGGCCGGCCGCCGAGCAGGCGGCAGAGGCGGTGCGGGCGGGCCAGGATGGCGGCGGTGACGGGGATTCCGGTGACGGGGATTCCGGTGACGGTGGCGCCGAACCGGGGGACGGCGACACTGCCGGCGACGACGATGGTCTCGACGATGGCGCCGGTTCGCCGGACGGCCGGCTGGCGCCGCGGGAGCTGCTGTCGGCGGTGCTCGAGCAGCTGTCCCTGGTGGCCGACGCCGATTCGGTGCCGGACTCCACCGAGGGCGTGGTGACGCTGATGACGCTGCACACCGCCAAGGGGCTGGAGTTCCCGGTGGTGTTCCTCACCGGTTGGGAGGACGGCATCTTCCCGCACCAGCGCTCGCTGGGCGAGGAGGGCCAGCTGGCCGAGGAGCGCCGGCTCGCCTACGTCGGGATCACCAGGGCGCGGCGCCGGCTGTACGTCTCGCGCGCCGTCAACCGCTCCGCGTGGGGACAGCAGGCCGCCAACCCCGCGTCACGGTTCCTGGACGACATCCCGGAGTCGCTGGTGGACTGGCGGCGGCTGCCCGAGCCGGCGCAGGCGTTCGTCGACCGCGACGAGGACTGGCCGGAGGAGTGGTCCCGGTTCGTCGGCTCGCGGCGCGGCGGGTCCGACGAGGGTTACGGGTCCCGATACGGGTCCCGGTCCGGGCGCTCCGCCCCGGTGAAGGCGAGCCGGTTCGGATCGGGGCGGCCGCGTCCCGGTGCGCCGCGCCGCCCGCCGCTGCAGCTGTCGGTGGGGGACCAGGTCTCGCACGACAAGTACGGGCTCGGCACCGTGAAGGAGGTCTCCGGATCGGGCCAGACCGCCACCGCCGTCATCGATTTCGGATCCTCCGGCACCGTCCGGCTGATGCTGATCGGCGGCGTGCCGATGGTGAAGCTGTAGTCCCGGCCGTCCCGGCTCGTGTGCCTGACGTGGCGCCATGACGCCACCACAGGCACACAAGCGATGGCTGCGGGCGCTCAGGTCCGGTGCTGCCGGTGCCGCCAGAGCCAGCCCAACCCGAACATCGGCAGCACCACCGGGATGAACCCGTAGCCGTCGCCGAAGTACGACCACACCGTGTCGTGCCCGAACAGGTGCGAGAACGCGATCGACACCGCGCCCACCACCAGCACGCCCACCATCTCCACCCCGCACGCCGCCCAGGCCAGCGGCCGCGACCAGCGCCGGTCGGTGGTGAGCCCGACGGTCGCCGCGATGTACACGATCCCGGAGAGCAGCGAGAGCCAGTAGGCCAGCGGGGCGGAGGCGTACTGGGTGGTCAACTGCACCACGGCCCGCGCGGTGGCCGCCAGCGCGAAGGTGGCGTACACCGCGATCAGGACGCGGCGCGCCCCGCCCCGTGAGCGCCCCGTTCCCGGTTCCCGCGACCCGGTGAGCCAGCGCCGGGTGCGCCCCGACCGGCCCTGCCCCGCCGCGCCCTCAGGCACCGAACGCCCCCCACAGCTGCATCAGCCGCAGCGTCATCACCGCCGCCACCAGCGCGGTGAAGCCCAGAGCGGCGGAGCCCCAGTGGCTGCGCTCCAGCCGGGCCAGTTGGAAACCGAGCGGTACCGGGATGAGGATGCCGATCGAGTACGCCACGAACGTCACCGGCTCGGCCAGCCCGGCACCGGACAGCCGAACCAGCCCGATCACCGTCTGGACCAGCACCGCGGCCTCCAGCACGATCGCGACCACCATCTGCACCTCGCCGGTGGGCCGGCGGCGGGCCACGGAGATCCCGGCCCAGCCGGCCAGCACCACGCCGACGGCGACGACACCGTAGGCGAGTGCGGCGATCACGCACGTCACGCTAGCCGGTGCGGCTCGCGCCGCGGCAACCGGGAGCGCGGGGCGGAAGTTGCTACCGTCGGCGCTGTGAACACCAGCGCCGACGGCGAGGCACGACCCGCGCGCGAGGGCCGATGACGACGGCCGTGGTGGTCCGGCGGGGCGGCGTCGGCGACGCGCTCGTGGCCGCCGGTGTGCTGGCGGTCTCGGCCGTGCTCACCGTGCTGATCCCGGTGCTCGGCGCGGTGCGGGCGGCGGACGGGTCACCGACCTGGTTCGCCCCGGGCGCGCTGTGGGTGATGCTGCTGCCGGCGGTGGCGACGGCCGCGCTGGCCGTGCGGCGACCGGTGCTGGCACTGGCGGTCGCCGCCGGCGCCGGAATCATCGCCGCCGCCCGGCTGCTGGACGACCTGCCGGTGGTGCTCTCGCCGGACTCGCTGGCCAGGCCGGACCTGTTCGTGGAGACCACGGATCGCTCGCTGCCGTTCCACGCCGCCGCGGGCGGCTACCTGCTGCTGGTGGCCGACGCGATCGCGGTGGCCGGTGGGGTCCTGGCGGCGCTGCGGCTGTCCGGGCGGTTGTCGTTCCAGCGTCGCTCCGATCTGGATCCGGCAGCGTCGCACCATGGTGATCCGACCGCATCCGACGACGACGCCCGCGCCGTCGACCCCGTCACCGCCACCGGCGGGCCCGGCTCCGTCGGTGCCGCCTCGCGCGCCGACAATGCCGGCGGCGCCGACGATATCGGCGTTCCCGGTGCGCGGCGCAACTACCTGATGGCGGCCGCGGGCTTCGTCGGCGTGCTGCTGCTGGCGGTCGGGGCGCTCGCGGTGCCGTATCGCGGGGGATACCTGGACGGCCGGTACGTGGCCGTCGGGGTGCCGCTGGCCGGTCTCGTCGGGGTGCTGCTGCTGGTCGTGCTGGCCGCGACGGCGGTGTTGATCGCGGCCTCGTTGCCCCGGTCCCTGGCGGTGGCGCTGCTGGGCGGTGTGGCCCTGGGCGCCTTCCTGCCGTTCCTGGCTGCCCTGGTGGCCGTCGTCACCGCCCCGGTGTCGCTGTCGCCGATGATCTGGTTCGGCCTGGCGGGCGCCGTGGTGCTGGCCGCCGGTGGGCTGCTCGCGCGGGTCGTCATGGTGCGCACCGCCGATGCCGCCGGCGAGGCCACCGACGATGTCGCGGCCCCCTCGCCGGTGGTCGCGCTGCTGGCCGGGGTCGCCGCGATCGGCGCGGGCGGGCTGGCCGCGGCCGCCGCCGTCCTGCCTGCGCTGGCCGCCGGAGGCCTGGAGGACCTGCTGGTGCTCTCCGACGGCTCTCCGGTGCCCGGCCCCACCCTGTTCGCCGCGGCCGCGGTCCCGCTGGTGGTCGCCGGGGCGCTGGCGGTGGTGCCGGCGACCGCGCGGGCCGGACGCGCCGCCCTGATGGTGGTGTGGGCGGCAGCCGTCCCGGCGGTGACGATGGCCCTGGACGTTCTCGGCGACGACGGGCTCGCCACCGCCCGGCTGATGGACCTGGTGTCGATCGGATCGGGCACCTGGTGCGGGGTGGCCGCGCTGGCTCTGGCATGTGTCGCGGCCGTGCTGGCCGCCGTGACCTCGCACCGGGCGGCGGAGGAGTCCCAGTCGGTGCCGGACGACGATTCGGTGGCCGCCGCGCGCACCGTCACGGCACCGCTGGCCGGCGGGTTGGCGGTGCTGGCGGTGGTCGCCGCGCTGCTGCCGGTGTACGGGACCTCCGGGCAGACCCAGGGGCCGGCGATCCTGCGCGGATACGCGGTGCAGGCGTGGGGAGTGTGGGCGCTGCTGCTGGTCACCATCGGCGCCCTGGTGGCCGCGGCGGTGACGCGCCATCGCTGGGTGGCGCTGACGCTGGGCCTGGCGGCCGCGGCGGTGCAGGCGACGCGGCTGGTGGTGCCGGAGGGGGTCCGGCAGACCGCCGGCTTCGGGCTGCGCCCGGGCGTCGCGGTGCAGGGCGTGCTGGTGCTGGCGCTGATCGGCGGCGCCATCGTGCTGGCCGACCGTGCCGGCCGGATCACCGAACTGGACGCGGCCGGATACGACTCCGCATTCGTCGGCGCGGCGAGCGCCGGGGCCGGCGGGCGGGCATCATCGGACGGTGGCGCGCGTACCCCGTCGCGCCGGAGGGCCGGCACCCCGGCCGGGCGGAGGGCCGCCACCCGGACGGCCGGGCGCACCACTCCACGGAGCAGGAGGAAACACCGATGACGAGACCGATTCGCGTGGTCGTCGCCAAGCCCGGACTGGACGGGCACGACCGCGGGGTCAAGGTGGTGGCCAGGGCCCTGCGGGACGCCGGCATGGAGGTCGTCTACACCGGCCTGCACCAGACCCCGGAGCAGATCGTGGCGGCGGCGCTGGCCGAGGACGCGGACGCGGTCGGCCTGTCGGTGCTGTCCGGCGCGCACATGACGCAGTTCCGCCGGGTCGTCGAACTGCTGGCCCGGGCCGACGCCGCCGACATCGTGGTGTTCGGCGGCGGGATCATCCCGGATGCGGACAAGGCGGCGCTGGCCGACCTGGGCGTGCACGGCATCTTCACCCCCGGGACGCCCACCGCGGACATCGTGACCTGGCTGAACGACGCGGTCGCGGACCGGCTCGCGGCGGATTGACGCGCGATGCCGCCGCCTCGGCGGGCGGCCGTCCCCTGCTGGTGGCATCTCCGACGGGATGGGGAGTTGTCCCCATTTCCTGCCGAAGCGGCGTGCGGGGCGATCGCTGGGAGTTAGCGTGGGTCGGGTCGGTGCTGCGGCCGGTGGCCGTGCTGGTGTCGAGGAGTGGTCGGGGTGAGCGAGTCCTTCCAACTGGGCGGTGATCCCGCTCAGATCCGGGTGTCCGCGCGGCAGTGGGCGGCGTTCTCGCAGGCGGCGTCGGCGGCGTCGTCGGGGATCCGGTCATTGGACACGGCGGACTTCCAGGGCGATGAGGCCGAGACCTACCAGGACAGGATCAACTCGGACCTGCCCCAGCACCTGGACACGGCGAGCACGGCGTGGAACGTGGTGGCCGTCGCGTTGTCGACCTATGCCTCGGAGCTGGAGGAGCATCAGCGCAGGATGAATGCGCTGGCGGTGCAGGCGGGCCATCAGCAGGCGACGGTGAATTCGTGCCGAACGGCGCTGAACCATTCGCAACAGGCCGATCGCACGCACAGCCTGTCGCTGATCCAGACCCGGGAGTCGCTGGGGCCCGGGGAGCAGATGCCGGTCGACGGCTACGTGTCGTCGACGTCGGGCGACCGGCGCAGCCTGCACGATGCCAACACGGCGTTGCAGGCGACGTTTGACGCGGCGTCGAAGGTGCGGAGCGAGAACGCGGAGTCGGTGCGGCGGTGCCGGTCGGAGATCGATCGGGCCAAGGGCATGCGGTTCGCCAAGCCTCCGGGGTTCTGGGGCCGGTTGGCCGGTTCGGTGTGCGACTGGATCTCCGACCACGCCGACGTGCTGTTGCAGATCTCCAGCGTGCTCAAGACGATCTCCGGGATCGCAGGGATGCTGGCGCTGCTGCCGATCCCGGGGGTCCAGGAGGTGATGGGCGGGATCGCGTTGGTCACCGGCGGCGCCGCCCTGATCATCGATGCCGGGGTGAAGCTGGCGACCGGCACGGGATCCTGGACGCAGATCGGGTTGGATGCGCTGTCGATGATCCCCGGCGCCCGGGCCGCCAAGCTCGCCTTCGCGGCCAACACCGCCTACGGCGGGTACCAGGTGGCGACCGGGAACGAGTCGCTGACGCGTTTCGCGCTGAACACCGGCATGGGCGCGCTGGCGTTCAAGGGCGGCGGCAGGGTCCACGAGGGCGGCGGGGCCCGGTCGAACAGCGGCGGATCCAAGATCCAGGGGCCCGGAGGGTCACGCGGCGGCACGTCTCCGGACCAGATACAGCTCAAACTCGAGCAGATCAGGAACCAGGCCGTCACCCACTGGAACAACGGCGTCATCACCTACACGCCCCGCCAGCGGGCGCGGCTGCGGATCAACAAGGCGCTCGGCGGGCGTGACTTCACGAACACGTTCAAGGGTTCACAGCTCGACAAGTGGGTCAAGAACGAGGTCCGCTCGCGACAGCACACCGATCCCGATCTCGGCCGGGTGTACCCGACCAAGAACGGCGAATTCGGTCCGGACTTCATCAACACGAACAAGAAGCCGGGCGAGCAGGACTGGTACGACCTGACGACCAAGAGGTCGTGGAACGATCATGTGAGCAAGTACAGCAGTACCGATCCTCGTGCGCCGCAGGTGAATCCCGGCTCGTACTCGCCGTCGACCGGGCGGGGCACGCCGGTGCCCGTCGTCCGCAGCGACCCCAGCAACCCGAAGAGCCCACGGATCTCGAACTTCGGTACCGGCGG
>JBIQML010000297.1:0-6186 GCA_044463405.1 Nakamurella lactea
TCGTCGCGATGGTCCGCATGACCCACGACCCACAAACTCGCGCCTACGTCGCTAACGCGGATTTCCACGCAGCGAGTTGGGCACAACCCTGACGGGTGATCTGCGCGGTGGGCTGAGGCAGGAATTCGTGTGCCGCTGGCGTTTGCCGGCGCCGGGCCGGGCTGTGCATTGGATCGATATCGCTGTCGAATGACAAGCGTGTGGTTCTGGTATTGGACCCCCGGCATGCTCGGTGACGCTCGGGTGAGGTCGAGAACCCTTATCGACACTGGAAACCACGGTGGACACGCCGACACCGCCGCGTCCCCCATGACAGGGTGACGGACGGTATAACTGTCATATGACAGCGGAATCGCCCCAAAGTCTAGCGGACTGGTTCACCGCGCCGGAACAGACCAACCAGCGCCGCTACGAGGCACTGCGGGCCTTCTTCGTCGAGGGCCTGACCCACGCCCAGGCAGCCGCACGCTTCGGATACACCCGCTGGAGCATGGTGGACCTGGTGGCCAAGTTCCGCCACGGTGAACTGGACCTGTTCGCACCGCCCGGCAAGCCGGGCCCGGCCCCGGGAACGGCGCCGGCCAAGGACCGCGCCCGCGGCCGGGTGGTCGAACTGCGCCGGCAGGGCCTGTCCAGCTACGAGATCTCCGCCAGGCTCGCCACCGAGGGCACCCCGCTCAACCGCACCGGCGTCGCCGAGATCCTCACCGAGGAAGGCTTCGGCCGGCTACTGCGCCACCCCGAACCGGCCGCGAGCATCAACCCCGCCACCACCGGCCGGGACACCCGGTTGCCCCGCACCGGCAAGCTCGACTGGAACAGCTGGCCCGCCCGGATCGACACCGGCAAGGCCGGCCTGCTGCTGCTCATCCCCGACCTCGTCGGGTTGGACCTGCCCGGCCTGATCCGCGCCGCCGGCTACACCGGCACCCGCGTCGTGCCCGCCCTGTCCTGGATCGCCTCCCTACTCGCGCTCAAGCTCACCCGCACCCGCCGCGTCTCGCACGTGGACGACCTACTGCTATCCGACCCCGCCGCATCCCTGTTCGCCGGCCTGGCCACCCTGCCGAAAAAGTCCGCGCTGACCGCCTACTCCTACGCCACCACCCACGCCCACCAACGGCGGCTGCTGGCCGCCCTGGACGAGAAGATGATCACCGGAGGGCTGGCCACCGCCGACCAGGCCATCTTCGATCTGGACTTCCACGCTGTGATGCACTGGGGTCAAGACCCGGTGCTGGAAAAGCACTACGTGCCCACCAGATCCCAACGAGCCCGGTCCGTGCTCACCTTCTTCGCCCAGGACTCCGGCACCCACAACCTCGTCTACGCCAACGCCGAGATCACCAAAGCATCCCAGGCCCGCGAGGTCATCGCGTTCTGCGACCACTGGAAGACCGTTTCCGGCGCCGACCCGGCCATGCTGGTCATGGACCAGAAGGTCACCACCCACCCGGTGCTGGCCGAACTCGACGGCCGCGGCATCAAGTTCCTGACCCTACGGATGCGCTCACCCGCCCTGGTCAAGCAGATAGCCGCCCTGGCCCCCGACCAGTTCCGCAGCGTCACGCTCAACCGGCCCGGCCGATACAACCGGCCCAGAGTGCACCAGTCTCGCGCCCGGCTGACCGGCTACCCCGGCACCGTGCGGCAACTGATCGTCACCGGCCTGGGCCGCGACACACCCACCGTGATCATCACCAACGACGACCAGCTGACCGTCAAGAAGATCATCGAGCAGTACGCCCGCCGCATGACCATCGAAGAACGCCTCGCCGAGATCATCGGCGCGTTCCACGCCGACGCCCTGTCCTCCACCGTGAACCTCAACGTCGATCTCGACATCACCCTGTGCGTGCTCGCCCAAGCACTCCTCGCCGCGTTCCGCAACCGCCTGTCTGGCTACGCGAGCGTCAGCCCCGACGTCATCCAACGCCGATTCATCGAAACCCCCGGCACCATCACCACCACCGCCGACACCGTCACCGTCCGCCTCGACCGGCGCGCCTACAGCCCCGTCCTCCGCACCGCCGACCTACCAGACGACACCGCCGTCCCCTGGTGGGGAGACCGCACCATCCGCTACCAACTCGGCTGAACCTTGCGCCGATCCAACTGCGTGGAAATCCGCGCTAAACGGCGCGCCGAAGGCAAAACGATCAAGGAAATCCGGCGGGTCATCAAGCGCTACCTCGCCCGACAAATCTACCGGACACTAAACGCGACAAAACCGGCATCATCTTCGGCTTGACAAACATAGAAGGATCTGAGTTTCCCCCAAGATCGTGAAGGGTTCCTCTATGCTGCTGCCGGTCGGTCAGCAGCGGTCATCTTCTCGTAGTTGTCCGGTGAGAGCAATGCCGCGGAACTGTGCCTGCGGGTGACGTTGTAGAACTCGCGGCACCAGGGTCCTACCACCTGGCGGGCCTGGTCCTTGGTGGCGAAGTGATGCCTGGACAGCACCTCGTGTTCCAGGGTCGAGAAGAACGACTCCGCGGCGGCGTTGTCGAAACACGATCCTACCCGACCCATCGACTGACGGATACCCATACGGTGACACAGTTGAGTGAATTTCGTTGCAGTGTAAGTGCTTCCGCGGTCGGAATGGAAGATGACACCGTCGATGACGTCCTTGCCGCCGCGGACCGCGACAGCGATCTTGATCGCGTCGCACACCAGATCGGCATCCGGATGTTCGCCGATCGGGCAGGCCAGCAGCTTCCGCGAGTACAGGTCGATGACGGTCGCCTGGTACAACTTGCCCTCGTCAGTGGGAATCTCGGTGACATCGCCGCACCACTTGACGTTGCGCGCCGGCGCCGTGAAGTCCCGGCGCAGCAGGTCCGGGAACTTTGGAGCCTTCTTGTCCTGCTTGGTCAACCCCTGCGGCCGCTTGGGCTTCCGCCCGTACAGGCCCTGCCGATGCATCGAGTCCGCGACGGTGTTCACGCCGACCTGCCAACCCGCCTCGACCAGGTCGGCGTGGATCCGCGGCGACTCGTACGTGCGCTCCGAATCGCGGAACCGGCGAGCCACCTCCGCGTCCAACTCATCGCGGCGGGTCCGCTGCGGACTGGCCGGATTCTTGATCCACTTGTAGAACCAGGAGATGGACAGCCCGAGGATCGCGCAGCACACCGCGACGGGCACGCGGTAGAAGGCCCTCTGGTCAGCCACGAAGCGTGCCACGCTCACTTCGTCGCCTCCTTGACCCACAGGACCACGGAGCGCTTGAGGACATCGCGCTCCATCCGCAGCTCGGCCACCTCGGACCGCAGCCGCTTGAGCTCGGCCACATCGTCGCCGGACAGGCCGCTGGTGCCCTCGCGATCTTCGCGGTCCTTGGCCACCCAGTTGCCCAGCGTGCCGGCGTTGACATCCAGGTCCCGGGCGATCTGGGCGATCGGCTTGCCCGACTCCAGCACCAGCCGGACCGCCCCCTCCCGGAACTCCTGATCGAACTTGCGTCGTGACTCTGACATGGCTACTCCTTATAGCTCATGCCTTCACGGTTTTGGGGGATCTCCAGATCTGTGAGTGTTGCCAGCTTCTCTTCAGCTACCAGACAGCACGCCATTCACCACGCGAGCAGTCCCGTTGCCCTCATTGCGTCCTCCATGACCTCGACGGGACCGCCGCAGAGCAGATTGAGGCGCTTCGCGAGCACGAGCCCCGGCTCCGAAGCTGGCTGAACGACGTGTACGACAAGGCCAACCAGCAAGAGCAGGTCATCAAGCAACAACGTATTGAGCTACACGATCGGCGTACCCAAGTCGCCGAGGCACTACAGACCCGGGACCGCCATCGAGACATTGCTGCGGCCGCGCTGTCGGTGCACCGCGAATCAGCCCCGGGCAGGTGCCGGTGCGGGTTACCTCATCCCTGCACCACCACGCGGGCTGTCGATCCGGAGTTCCGGAGTTCGTAGGCATTTTCGGGTCTTGTCGGATGCGTTTGCGCTGGTAGGAGGGTTGCGTTGGGCCTGAAACGCTGAAAAGCGTAGGCACACGCCTAGTTGACTTGACCTGGTGTTCATGATGTTCTGGTAGGCGTGTATGTGAGGGAGACGCGGCGGCGGAACAAGGACGGCAGCACGGTGACGTACCTGCAGCTGGCCCACAACGAGCGTCAGCCGGTGACCGGTTCCCCGGTAGCCAAGGTGATCCACAACTTCGGTCGCGCCGACAAGGTCGACACCGCCGCGCTGCGCCGGCTGGTGTCCTCGATCTCCCGCTTCCTGGACCCGGCCGATCGGGTCACCGCCACCCGCGACGGCGGTGCCGGCGGGGTGGAGGTCGTCGATGCGCGCCGGATGGGCGGGGCGTTCGTACTGGACGCGCTGTGGGACCGATTGGGCATCGCCGCCGCGGTGCGCGGCGCGGCCGCGGGCCGGCGCATCGACGCGGATGTGGTGGAGCGGGTGATCTTCGCCCTGGTGGCGCAGCGCTGCTTGGAACCGGGCTCGAAACTGGCCGGCGTGTCCTGGGCGCGGGAGAGGGTCGCGCTGCCGGCATGCCCGGAGTTCGATGATGATGCCGCCTACGCGGCGATGGACTTCTTGTTGGCCGCTCTACCAGCGATCGCGAAGGGCATCTTCGACTCCACGGCGCACCTGTTGAACCTGACCTGTGATGTGATCTTCGTCGATTCGTCTTCCACGTATTGGGAACTCGACGTCGCCGACGACGAAGTTCAACTCTCCCAGGCGAAACGCAAGACCACGGACACGAGCGGCGAGCCGGACGGCGACGAACCGCCGGTGCAGGAGCAGGCGGTGCGGCAGTTCTCCAAGCATTCCAAGGACCACCGCACCGACCTGCCGCAGGTCGTGATCGCGATGGCCGTCACCTGCGAGGGGGTGCCGATCCGGTGTTGGACGTTCCCCGGCCGCACGTCGGATCAGAAGATCATCGCCCGCATCAAACAAGATCTGGGCGAGTGGATGCTGGGCCGGCTGTTGTGGGTGACCGATTCCGGGTTCAACTCCGCCGCGAACCGGGTCGTGCTGCAGGGCGGCGCCGACGGCTACATCGTCGCCGAGAAGCTCCGCTCCGCCGACGCGCAGGCCACGGACGCGTTGGCTCGGCCCGGCCGCTACAAGCCGGTGGCCGGCAACCTATCGGTCAAGGAAGTCCGCGTCGGGGAAGGAGCACGGTCGCAACGGTTCTGCGTGTGCCGCAACCCGCTCGCGGCTGACAGAGACGCCACCGTGCGCGGCAACATCGTGGCCTACCTGGAAGGCCAGATCGCCGGCTCCGACGCCTGGACAGTGCAGCGCCGCGACGAACTGGTCGGCAAGCTGAAGGCCACCCCCGCGGTGTCCCGGTTCCTGCGCCGCACCGGCGGCGACCAGCGCCTGTTGCGCATCGACAAGGCCGCCATCGCGGGTGACGCCCGCTACGACGGGAAATGGCTGATCCGCACCTCCGACGACACCCTGACACCGACCGATCTCGCGATCGCCTACAAACAACTGGCCCAGGTCGAGCGGGGCTGGCGAGACCTGAAAGGCACCCTCGCGCTGCGCCCGGTGTTTCACCACCGCGAGGACCGGATCCGCTCGCACATCCAACTGTGCTGGCTGGGCCTGCTGCTGATCCGGGTCGCGGAGAACGCGACCGGTGACACCTGGCGCAACCTGCACCACGAACTGGACCGGATGCACCTGGTCACCCTGGACACCGCCGACGGACGAATCGCGCAACGCACCACCCTCACCGCCGGGCAGCGCCACATCCTGTCCGCCCTGGACATCCGCGAACCCGCACTGATCATCGACTACCAGCTCCCCGAACCCGCCGACGCATAGCCCCAGGTCACAGCATCGTGTAGTAACACGCCTGCCCGACCCCGTCCTGCCCAAAAGCCCAGGTCAAAGCACATTTACCGCCGCTTCGTCTGCCTACCAGCTCCGGAACTCCGGGCGATGAGTTCGACCGAAAGCTTGCAGTCCATCTTCGTCGACAGCGGATGCCCCAGTGGTTCGACGACGAGATGGAAGACGACAGCCAGCACTGCCCGACCTGTACATGTCAGGCGAGCACGGGCGATTCCGGCACGGAGCTACGCTAGGTCACATTTGCGTAGGTTCCGACTGCGAAACGACGTTCCGTTCGTCCTCAGTCCAGGGTGCTTCTGTTCGGCTCACGGTGACCCTTTGCCGGCCGGGTCGGACCATTGGCTCCC
>JBIQML010000298.1:0-2969 GCA_044463405.1 Nakamurella lactea
AGCATGGGCTGGACGGTGCGGCGTGGCTGGACGGTCGGCGCGGTGGGCACCGCCGCGCTGTTGCTGTTCTGGCTGCTGGTGGCTCTGCCGAGCGTCCAGACCAACGGGGGCTTCACGATCACCATCGCCGCCGCCGCGGCGCTGGCCGGATGCCTGTTCGGACCCGGCCGGCGGTTCTGATGCCGCCGGTGCTGGGCGCCCTCGGGCTGCGCCTCGGCCGGTCGGGCGCGCTGCTGGTGGGGGCCGGCATCGCGGCCGTCCTGGCATTGGCGCTGCCGTGGAGCTCGCCGAGCGACGCCGCGTACCTCCCCGGATGGTTCGTGCCCGGTAGCTGCGTCACCGAATACGACCTGGACGGCTGGCCGAGCATGTACTGCACGCCGGGAATGATGTCGCCCGGCATGTACTTCCCCGGGACCGGCGCCGCCGGGGGCAAGGACACCGCAGTCCGGGTACTGCTGGTCGCGGTCATCGCGCTGGTCCTGCTGGCCCGCCGACGCCTCTCGACGGCGCTGGCGCGGGCCGCTGTCGTGATGGCGGTGCTGGGACTGGCGCTCGGCGGGGTGCGACCACGATCCGGTCAGCTGGTGTACCTCGCAGGGATGGGCATGCTGCTTCTCGCGCTGCGGGCGGACGGCCTGCTGGGCCAGTCCAGCCCTCTGGACGTGCCCGGTCCGGCCGGGCAGGTCCAGAGCCCGCCGGCAACCGTGGCCGGGGCTCCGACCGGGATCCGGGCTCAGCCGCCGGCCGGAACCACCTCGCCCACCACCTGACGCAGCCGCTCCAGCGGCACCGCTCCCTGCCGCAGCACCCGCGGCACGTCCGAGGTCAGGTCCACGATCGTGGAGGCCACCCCGACCGGGGCCGGGCCGCCGTCCAGGTACACCGCCACATCCATGCCCAACTGCCCGCGCGCGTCCTGCACGGTGGTCGCCGGCGGTTGCCCGCTGCGGTTGGCGCTGGAGACCGCCATCGGCCCCACCGCCCGCAACAGGTCCAGCGCCACCGGGTGCAGCGGCATCCGGACCATCACGGTCCCTGCGGTGTCCCCCAGGTCCCAGGCCAGCGACGGGGCGTGCTGCAGCACCAGGGACAGCCCGCCCGGCCAGAAGGCCTCGATCAGGGTGCGCGCCGTCGGGGTGACCTGCAGCACGAGGCCGTCGATGGTCGTCCACGACCCGACCAGCACCGGCACCGGCATGTCCGGTCCGCGGCCCTTGGCGCTCAGCAGTGCCCGGACCGCGTCGCCGTTGAAGGCGTCCGCGCCGATGCCGTACACGGTGTCGGTGGGCAGTACCACCAGGTTGCCCGCCCGCGCGGCCGCGGCGGCCGCATCCAGGCCGTTGCGGCGCTCGGCGGGGTAGGAGCAGTCGTACTTCGTCACCGGATCAGTGTGTCAGGTGGTGCCGCGCCGGCCCGGCCCGGTCCGTGGCGCCCTGCCGCCGACCATCCGGCGACCGGACAGCGTCACGGCGGCCGCGGCCAGCACGTGCCAGGCGGCATGCCCCTGCAGCGGCGAGCGCGGCCGGCACCACCGGCCCCCGGTACGGCACAGCCGGCCGACCAGCGCCCCGCCGGCCAGCAACGCGGCCGGCAACGCCAGGTCGCGAATCCCCCCGCCCGGCGAGCGCATCACGGTCCGGGCAGCACCGACCGCGGATGCCGTCACCACCGCCCACAACGAGACGTCGTGCACCGCCCGCGAGACCCTGTCCCCCGGCCCGTGAAAGCCGATGCTGCCCAAACCGTTTCCTGCCAGCGACACCACCAACGCCCGCGCGGCCAGCACGTCCGCTCGATCCCGGACGCCCATCGCGGCCGCCCGCCGCGCATCCCGGGCCAGCACCGCGGCCCCGACCAGCAGCGCCGTCGACGAGGCCGCGCAGATCGGCTGCGCGACCCACCCGGCCCGCAGCGCCTCGCCGTCGCCGCGGCCGGGATGCTCGGCGTCGGGCACCCGGGCGAAGGGCATCACGGTACCGGTTGTTCGCTCAGCGCGGGTTCGCCGAGGTGGCCAGCCGGACCCGCCGGGCGGTGACGAACCTCGGTCGGCCGGCCAGGTCGTCGTGGTCGGTGACGTCCGCCAGCACCCGGCGCGCCGACAGCAGCGCCGGCACCGACTCGCCCTGGCTGGCGTCGTGCTCGATGGCCAGGAACCCGCCCGGCTTGAGCAGGCCGGCGGCCACCGTGATCAGCGGTCGGATCACGTCCAGCCCGTCGGGTCCGGCGAACACCGCCTCGGCCGGGTCGTGATCGGACACCTCCGGCTCGACCGGAGTGCCGTCGGGGACGTACGGCGGGTTGGCGGTGACGAGGTCCGCGGTACCGTCCAGGTCGGCCAGCAGCCTGCCGTCGGTGACGTCGCCGCCGCGCAGCGCGATGGCGGTGTTGCCGGCGGCCGCGTGCAGTTCCGCGTTGCGGCGGGCCCAGGCCAGCGCCCCCGGCGAGCGCTCCACCCCGTACACGGTGGCGTCCGGCCGGGCGGCGGCGATGGCCAGCGCGATGGCGCCGCTCCCGGTGCACAGGTCCACCACCACGGGATGCGGCACGTCGCGGATCCCGGCCAGCGCCGCCTGCACCAGCAGTTCGGTCTCCGGGCGCGGGATGAACACCCCGGGGCCGACCTGGACGGAGACCGGGCCGATGGTGGCGATGCCGGTGATGTGCTGCAGCGGCACCCGCCGTGCCCGCTGGTCGATCAGCGCCTGGTACGCCTTCAGCACGGGTGGATCCACCAGCGGGTGCAGGCCCAGCTTGGTGCGCGGGACGCCCAGCACGTGGGCGGCCAGTTCCTCGGCGTCCACCCTCGCCGACGGCACCCCGGCGGCGGTCAACTGCTCGGCGGCGGCGATGATCGCCAGCCGCAGCGGCTGGCGGGCCCGGTGTCCGGGTTCAGCGCTCATCGGTACCCCCACTCTTCGCGCAAGCGCTCATCGGTACCCCCGCTCTTCGCGCAAGCGCTCATCGGT
>JBIQML010000298.1:3069-6186 GCA_044463405.1 Nakamurella lactea
TTCGCGCAAGCGCTCATCGGTACCCCCGCTCTTCGCGCAAGCGCTCATCGGTACCTCCGCTCTTCGCGCAAGCGCTCATCGGTACCCCCACTCTTCGCGCAAGCGCTCATCGGTGATCGCCCGCCGCGGACAGTCGAGCCGCCCGGTCGGCCGCCTGCAGCGCGTCCAACACGGCATCCAGGTCACCCTCCAGCACGGCATCCAGGTTGTAGGCCTTGTACCCCACCCGGTGGTCGGCGATCCGGTTCTCCGGGAAGTTGTAGGTGCGTACCCGCTCGCTACGGTCCACCGTGCGCACCTGCGAGCGGCGCGCGTCCGCGGCGGCGGCGTCGGCGGCGTCCCGGGCCGCCACCAGCAGCCGGGAGCGCAGGATGCGCAGCGCCTGCTCACGGTTCTGCAGCTGGGACTTCTCGTTCTGGCAGGACACCACGATGCCGGTGGGCAGGTGGGTGATGCGCACCGCGGAGTCGGTGGTGTTCACCGACTGGCCACCCGGCCCTGAGGAGCGGAACACGTCGATCCGCAGGTCCGCCGGGTTGATCTCCACGTCCACGTCCTCGGCCTCCGGTGCCACGAACACACCGGCCGCCGAGGTGTGGATGCGGCCCTGGGACTCCGTCACCGGCACCCGTTGCACCCGGTGCACGCCGCCCTCGAACTTCAGCCGGGCCCACACGCCGTCCGCGGGCGCAGGGGTGCCGGGGGCCTTGACGGCCACCGTCACCGATGTGTAGCCGTGCAGGTCGGACTCCGCCGCCGACAGCACGTCGGTCTTCCAGCCCCGACGCTCGGCGTACCGCAGGTACATCCGCAGCAGGTCGCCGGCGAACAGCGCGGACTCCTCGCCACCCTCGCCGGCCTTGATCTCCAGGATGACGTCCTTCGCGTCGTCCGGGTCGCGCGGCGCGAGCAGTTCGACCAGCACCGACTCCAGCTCGGACTCCCGTCCGGCGAGTTCCTCGGCCTCCGCGGCGAACGCCGGATCCTCACCGGCCAGTTCCCGGGCCGCGGTCAGGTCACCGCGGACCGTCTCGAGCTCGTCGGCGGTGCGCACCACCGGGCTGAGCTCGGCGTACCGCCGGCCGACCCGGCGGGCTCGCGCGGCATCGGCGTGCAGGGCCGGATCGGACATCGCCTGCTCGAGTTCGGCGTACTCCGCCCTGATGGACGAGAGCGCCGAGAGCGTCTCGCCCGGAGCGTGCGCCTGTGATGCCGCCGTCACCGCTACCGCCTCTCTACCGCCGCTGCGCCACCGGCCCGCTCGCGCCGGTGGTCCGTCATACGCTGCCGTGCCGGGAACCACCGCCCTGCACAGCAAACGGCGCCCGCCGGCCGGGTGGCCGCGCGGACGCCGTTGGTGACGCTAGCGGGAGCGCTTGCCGTAGCGCGCCTCGAACCGGGCCACCCGCCCACCGGTGTCCAGGATCTTCTGCTTGCCCGTGTAGAACGGGTGGCAGTTGGAGCAGACCTCGACATGGATCTTGCCGCTGGTCGCGGTGCTCCGGGTGGTGAACTGATTCCCGCAGCCGCAAGTCACCTCGGTGACGACGTACTCCGGGTGGATGCCGGTCTTCATGGTTCCTCGTTTCGCTGTCGAAGTCGCCGGGTCGCCGGCGCGGGCGCGCGGGCGTGAACCGGAACTCAGCCGTTCAGTCTGCCAGAGCACTGGCACACCCTCCAAAACGCCACGGCCGGGCGGGATGTTCCCGATGCGCCGGGCGGGCGCCGTCGGTTCCGACGCTCCCGCCCACCGACCGGGGATCGGCGGCCGATAGCGTGCCGATCCGTGGCCGTGATCCTTGCCGTGCTCTCCAGCGTGTTGTGGGGCATCGCGGACTTCTCCGGCGGCACCGCCAGCCGGCGGCTGCCGTCCCTGCTGGTGGTGATGGTCTCGCAGGCGGCAGGGCTCGCCGCGGCCGCGGTGGCGGCGGGCGCCTCGGGCGAGTGGCGGGCCTCGTTGGGCTACCTGCCGTGGGCGGTCGGGGCCGGGCTGGTCGGGGCGACCGGGCTGCTGATGTACTACCGCGCGCTGGCGATCGGGACCATGGGCGTGGTCTCCCCCATTGCCGCGCTGTCGGTGATCATCCCGGTGGCGGTCGGCCTGGTCTCCGGGCATCTGCCGTCGGCGATCGTCGGAGCGGGCATCGTGCTGGCGGTGCTCGGGGTGATGGCGGCCAGCGGCCCGGAGCGCGCGCACGGCCGCAGCCTGCGGCCGGTGCTGCTGGCGATCGTGGCGGCGGTCTGCTTCGGCGCGACGTTGCTGTTCATCGCCCGCGGCGCGGCCCATTCCCCGCTGATGACGATGGTCGGGATGCGGGTCGCGTCGGTGCTGCCGCTGGCCGCGATCTGCCTGGCCAGGCGCCGCACGCTGCGGGCGCGCATGGCCGAGACGCCCGGCGCCGATGACGCCGTGCGGAGCCGGTCCTGGGCGCGGCTGTGGCTGCTGGTGGTGGTGGCCGGCCTGTTCGACGTGTCGGCCAACCTGACGTTCGCCGAGGCCAGCACGCGGGGCGCGCTGGCCATCGTGGCGATCCTGGGCTCCCTGTACCCGGCGGTGACGGTGTTGCTGGCGCGGGTCGTGCACGGCGAACGGCTGACCCGCCTGCAGCAGGCCGGGGTGGCGCTCGCCCTGCTGGGCGTGGCGCTGATCGCCGGCTGGTCCTGAAGCACCGAGGGGTGAACGGCCGCGAACGGGCGCCCGGCCTGGCACGGCCGGGCGCTCGGACGGGGCCGTCAGTCCTGCAGCGGCATGTTCTTGGCGACCGTCATCAGGAACTCGACGTTCGTCTTGGTCTTGCGCAGCCGCTCCAGCACCAGTTCCAGCGCCTGTTGCGGCTCCAGCGCGGACAGCAGCCGGCGCAGCTTGACCGTCACCGCCAACTCGTCCGGGCTCATCAGCAGCTCCTCCTTGCGGGTGGAGGACGCGTCAATGTCGATCGCCGGGAACAGCCGCTTGTCGGCCAGCCGGCGGTCGAGCTTGAGCTCGGCGTTGCCCGTGCCCTTGAACTCCTCGAAGATCACCGTGTCGCCGGCGGATCCGGTCTCCACCAGAGCGGAGGCGAAGATGGTCAGCGAGCCGCCGTTCTCGATGTTCCGGGCAGCTCCCAGGAACCGCTT
>JBIQML010000299.1:0-6182 GCA_044463405.1 Nakamurella lactea
CGGTCAACTGCCTGTGCACCCAGGCGGCGCTGGTCGTGCTGCTGTTCGCGGTGGTCGCCGATCGGAGCATCTACCTCGACGCGGCGATCTGGCTCGCGTCGTTCTCCTACCTGGGCGGGCTGGTATGGGCCCGCTACCTGGAAAGGGGTCTGCTGTGACGGACATCGTGGTGATCGTGCTGTGCTGCGTCGGCGTGCTGTTCTCGCTGACCGCGGCCGTCGGCCTGTTGCGCATGCCCGACGTGTACAACCGCATCCAGTGCTCCACCCAACTGGTCACCTTCGGTGCGCCGCCCATCCTGGTCGCCATCACGGTCTTCGAGGGGCCGGTGTCGCAGTACGGCGTCCGCGCGCTGATCGTGCTGGCCCTGCTGCTGATCCTGGCGCCGGCGACATCGCATGCGCTCGGCCGTTCGGCGTACCTGACCAAGGTGCCGCTGTGGCGCGGGTCGGTGCGTGACGAGCCGCGGGAGTGAACCGTGCCGGCGTTCTGGGTGTTGGACTACCTGGTGCTGGCAGGCATCCTCGGCTGCGGATTCCTGGTGCTGCACCTGAAGAACCTGAACGGTGCGACCATGGCGCTCTCCGGTGTCGGGACCCTGCTGACGGTGCTGTTCGTGGTGCTGGGTGCTCCCGACGACGCGCATGCCGAGGTGGTGGTCGGCGCGATCGCGCTGCCGGTGCTGTACCTGCTCGCGATCGGCAAGACCCGCACGGACGTGCGCGACACCGGGGAACTGGGGGAGGAGCAGGGCGAGCAGGCCAACCAGGACGGCGGCGGACCGGACGGGTCGGACGGCGAGGTCTCCGGCGCCTCGGGGCAGGGCTCCGATGCCTGAGAGCACCGCGCTGGAACATGCGCAGAGCGAGGCGCACGTCGCCGAACCGCTGCACCGGCCATGGATGGCGTGGACCTGCAGCCTCGCGGCGCTGGCAGTGCTGGCGTTCGGATTCGTCTCGTTGCGGCGGGAGGACTCCCCGCTGCCCGCCATCGCCCGGTACGCGCTGTCCATCGCCCTGCCGCGCTGGCACATCACCGAGCCGGTCAACGAGATCGTGTACGGCACAAGGGGGTTCGACACCTTCGGGGAAACGTTCCTGCTGATCGCCGCGGTGGTGTCGGTAGCCACCCTGGCGCGGCACCGCGAGCGCCGCGGGGAGTACGTGGGCGAGGAGGAGGCCGGTAAGCAGGAGCAGGCCGAGAGCGACCCGGACCGATCGGGTGGCGCCGGTGACACGGACGACACTGGCAACACCGACGACACCGACGAAGCCCGCGACACAGGGGACACCGACGACACCGACGACGCCCGCGACACCGGGGACACAGACGACACCGACGACGGCGACCGTCGAGACCGCCGCTCCCGCAAGACGGACGCCCTGGCCACCCGGGAGCAGCGGGAGGCCCGCCGGGCCGAGGCGGAGGAGGCCGGGGAGGACACGGCGTCCGACCAGAGCACCGCCGACGAGGACGACGGCGCTGATGATCTGGCGGCCTCGCGGCGGACGCGGTTCGCCGCGGACACCAACCCGTTGGGCTCGGAGGCGCCCGAACACAGCGAGGCGATGACGGTGATCGTCCGGGTGGCGGCCAGGGCGGCGGTGGTGATCCTCGGGGTCGCCGCGGTGTATCTGTGTGCCCGCGGATTCTCGCCGGGCGGCGGCTTCCCCGCGGGCGCGGCACTGGCGGGCGTCGGCCTGCTGCTCTACGCGGCACTGGGGTACCGCGCCGTCGCCCGAGCCGTCCGACCCGAGGTACTTGAGCCGATCGAACTCGCCGGAGCGCTGATCATCATCGGCCTGGCGGTGACCGGGCTGTTCCTGCGCGGATCGGTGATGGCGAACTGGATCCCGCTGGCGCCCGTGCAGACGATCGCCAGCGGCGGGCTGCTGCAGGCGTTCTCGGTCATGGAGCTGGTCGAGGTGGCCACCGGGCTGAGCATCGCGGTATTCGCCATCCTCGCCATGAAGCATGACTGGACGCCGGATCTACCCGACGTGCAGGAGGACACCGGGCAGGACTCCGCCAGCGGCGGTGACGAGGACGAAGCGGGGAAGCGGTCCCGATGATCCTGGGCAACTACCTGGCGGCGGCCGCACTGTTCTGCCTCGGGCTGCACACGGTGATCAGCAGGCGCAACCTCATCAAGATCGTCATGGGGCTGTCGCTGATGGAGGCCTCGACCTACCTGCTGCTGGTCTCGATGGCCTACCGTCGGGGCAGCACCGCGCCGGTGCTGCTCAGCCCGCCGGCCGGCACGAGCATGCAGCAGTTGGTGCACGGCAACGTGGCCGACCCCGTATTGCAGAACTTCTGCCTGACGGCCATCGTGATCGGGGTCGCCGTCACCGCCGTGTTCCTCACGGTCGTCGTCCGCCTTGCCCAGCATCGCCGCAGCCTGGACTCGAACGACAGCCGGGAGCTGCGCGGATGAACGGCGATTGACCCATGACCGCCGCGTTCGCCGCGTCGCTGCTGCCGCTATCGGTCGTGCTGCCCATCGCCGGGGCGGTGCTCTCCGTCCTGGTGGCGCTGGCGAGCAGGACGTTGCCGGCGATCGTGGCCATCACGGTGATGGTCGCCACCACGGCGCTGCTGGTGCTCGTCGGCACGGTGGTCTACGCCGGCCACGGCGAGGTGATCTCGCACTATCTCGGGCACTGGGGGCCGGTGAACGGCGCCGCGCTGGGCATCGCCTTCGCCGCGGGGCCGTTCGGCCTGACCTTCGCGCTGATCACGGCGGCCATCGGGACCCTGCTGCTGCTGTACGTGCAGTCCGAGATCGGCCGGCTCGGCAGGCGGGAACTGGGGTTCCTGATCTGCCTGATGCAGTTGCTGCTGGCCGCCATCATCGGCACCGCGCTGACCGCCGACACCATGAATGCGTTCGTCTGGTTCGAGGTGGCCGCGCTGGCCAGCTACGGACTGACCGGATTCTTCCTGGCGCGCCCTCCCGCGCTGGAGGCGGCGTTCAAGACGCTGGTGCTGACCTCCATCGCCGGGTTCGCGGTGTTCGTCGGCGTGGCCATGCTCTACAGCGATCACGGGGCGCTCAACTTCGGCCAGTTGCACAGGGCGCTGGGCCGCGGCGTCACGCTTGCCGACCTGCTCGCACTGGCCCTGCTGATCGCGGGTTTCGCCACCAAGGCCGGCATCATGCCGTTCCACGGGTGGCTGCCCGATGCGCACACGGCGCCGCACGGGGCCGTCTCGGCGCTGTTCTCGGCGTTGATGTACGAGATCGGCATCATCGTCATCGCCAGGCTGGTGTTGCAGGTCTACCCGTCCTCCGATACGCACAGCGCCCTGGCATTGCTGACCGTTCTGGGCGCCGGAACGGCACTGCTGGGCGCCGTGCTGACGCTGGCGCAGGACGATCTCAAGCGCCTGCTCGCCTGGGACACGGTGTCCCAGATGGGCGTGCTGGCCATGGGTTTCGCCAGTGCCACCGTCCCGGGAGTGGCCGGCGCCACCTACCACATGGTCAATCACGCACTGTTCAAGGCGTTGCTGTTCCTGTGTGCCGGAACGATCGTGCACGCCACCGGCAAGGTGCACCTGTCGCAGATGGGCGGGCTGGCTCGCCGCCGGCCGCTGCTGGCCGGAGCGTTCTGCCTGGGGGTGCTGGCGATCGCGGGCATCCCCCCGATGAACGGGTACGCCTCCGTCGGGCTGGTCCACGAGGGGCTGATGGAGGGCGGCGACTGGGTCGGCTTCGCGGTGGCGGAGATCGCACAGATCGTCACCATCGCCGCCCTGAGCCGGGCGGCCTACCTGGCGTTCTTCCGCCGTCGCGAGGAGCCGTACGAGCATCTGGAGCGGATCGGGGTGGGCAGCGGCATCACCCTCGGCGTGCTGGGGGCCGGCTGCATCGCCTTCGGCATCCTGCCGGGCACGGTGATCCGGTGGGCGGTCGCACCGGCGGCCTCGTCCCTGCTGCACCCACACGCCTACCTCGACGGGGTGCTCGGCGACGTGGTGCGGTTGCCGGCCATCAGCGTCAGCTTCGACTACGGCGACGCCATGGAGCTGGCCATCGCGCTGGGCAGCCTGGCGCTCGGACTGGCGCTGGCGTGGGTGTACCTGCGGATCGACGAGCCGGCCCCCGTGCGCTGGCTGCGGGCCGTTCACACCGGTTCGGTGAACGACTACACGGCGCTGCAGGCGGCCGGTCTGGTCGGATGTGCGCTGGTGCTGATGCTGTAGCCGGGGAACCGTTTGCCCGGCGGCTGAATCGGGCACCGGAACGAGTATGAGGATCGGCTATTTCCTGTCCAGTGAGGAGTACACCCCCGCAGAGCTGGTCCAGCAGGCGCGGCTCGCCGAGCAGGCGGGATTTCAGGCGCTGTGGATCTCCGACCACTTCCATCCGTGGAACGACGCTCAGGGACAGAGCCCGTTCGTGTGGTCCATGATCGGCGCGCTGTCCCAGGTCTGCTCGCTGCCGGTGACGACATCGGTGACCTGCCCGACGATCCGGACCCACCCCGCGATCGTGGCGCAGGCGGCGGCGACCGCCGCGGTGCTGCTGGACGGCCGCTTCGTGCTCGGTGTGGGCTCCGGCGAGGCACTCAACGAGCACGTCACCGGGGCGCGCTGGCCCTCGGCGTCGGTCCGGCTGGACATGCTCGCCGAGGCCGTGACCGTGATGCGCCAGCTGTGGTCCGGCGACTTCGTCACCCATCACGGCGGCCACTACACCGTCGAGAACGCGCGCATCTACACCCTGCCGGACCGGCCGCCGCCGGTGTACATCTCCGGTTTCGGCGAGCAGTCCGCCGCGATGGCCGGACGCATCGGCGACGGATACATCTCCACCATGCCGGATACCGACCTGGTGAAGGCCTTTCGCGATGCCGGCGGTGACGGCAAACCCATGCAAGCGGGATACAAGGTGTGCTGGTCCACCGACGACGACGCCGCGATCGCGGCCGCACATCGGTTGTGGGCCAATTCCGGTCTGCCCGGCGAGAGCGCCCAGGTCCTGCCAAGCCCCCGCCACTTCGAGCAGCTCTCGCAACTGGTCACCCCCGAGATGACCAGGGACTCCATCGCCTACGGCAACGACGTGGAGCGGCACGTGGCCGCCTTCCGGCCGTTCGCGGAGGCCGGGTTCGACGAGGTGTACATCTCCCAGATGGGCGGCCGGGATCCGCACTGCCGCATCGAGGGCTTCTTCGAGTTCTACCGGGACACCGTGCTGCCCCGGCTTCGTGACCTGTGAGGGATCGCGATCGAATGACCAGCGCAACACTCGACCGCGGCCGCCTGGCGGTCGACCTGGGCCACGCCATCTCGGGCGAGGTGCGGTTCGACGAGGGCAGCCGCCACCTGTACGCCAACGATGCGTCGATCTACCGGATGCTGCCGGTCGGGGTGGTGATACCGCGCACCGAGGACGATGTCGTCGCCGCGCTGCAGGTGTGCCGGGAGCACGCCTTCCCGATCGACTACCAGGCGGCGCCGGCGGACTCCGGCAGCCGGTTCAAGCGCAACGTGCCCGGGCACACCTCCACCAACTTCCGCCCGCCGATCCGGGTGCCACAGCCCTCCGACCTCAAGGACGCGGCCGCGGTGCTGCAGGGACGGACCAGGCCGGCCATCCTGGCGGGCGCGGGGGCCCGCGGCGCGGGCAAGGAACTCGAGCAGCTGGCCGAGGCGCTGGGCGCCCCGATCATCAAGGCGCAGCTGGGCAAGGACTGCGTGCCGGACGACTCCCCGTACACCACAGGCCCGATCGCGCTGGTCGGCTCGCGGCCCAGCGAGGAGGCGCTCGAGCAGTGCGACGCGCTGATCGTCGTGGGCAGCACCATGCCGTACATCGAGTTCTACCCGTCGCCGGGACAAGCCGTGTGCGTGCAGATCGACGATGCCCCCGAACGCATGGGGTTGCGCTACCCGGTGGACGTGGCACTGTGCGGAGACGCGGCGGCAACCCTGCGCGAACTGGTCCCGCTGGTGCAGCGCAACGAGAACCGCGAGTTCCTCGAGCGGGCCCAGCAGGGCATGGCGGAGTGGTGGGCGCTGATGGAGGAGCGCGGCACCCGCACCGACGTGCCGATGAAGCCGCAGGTCCCGGCCTGGGCCCTGAACGACGTGCTGGCCGACGACGCGATCGTCTGCGGGGACTCGGGCACGGTCACCACCTGGGTGGCGCGGCAGGTGAAGGTCCGCGGGAA